>SLIO01000217.1 GCA_007135635.1 Methylomicrobium sp.
GACTGAATATTTACAAAAAAATAATTGTTCACCATGCCGTTAATTTCAAATTTAAACGTTTTCCGACTGAGCCATTTTTTGTTTTCAACTTAATCTTAGCTCTGGAAAAATAACTTAACCTATCTAATATTTCATGTTTTCAGACTTACTACCCAAAACCGAGTTATCGACAAAACAAAATCTGAAATGGCTCTTCATCTTGAGAAATTTGATGATTGCCAGTCAATCGGTGCTCATCCTGATATCCGTGCATGGACTGAACATCGTTTTACCTCAAGAACAGCTTTGGCTGGTCGTACTATCGATCGCATCGGTCAATCTCTACACTTGGATGCGTTTGAAAACTGACGATCCGGTAACCGAACTGGAAATCTTTTCTCACTTGGTCATCGACGTCTTGGGCATCGCGGCATTGCTCTATATGACCGGCGGCGCATCCAATCCAATCATCTGGGTGTTTTTGTTACCGTTGATCATTACCGCAATCATGCTGCCGCCATCTTATGCATGGTATATGGTGATTCTGACGACATCGACTTATACGGTGTTGATCACCTATAACATCCCCTTGCCGGCCATAGAGCCGCATATACCGACCACGACTCCCGAGTTGATGATGATCGAAAAATTGACGACTGCTTCGCCGCATTCGGACATGGATCATTTCGAAATGCTGCGACAAATGCACGAACTAGGCGACAAGCATTATTTCAATCTGCATATTTTCGGCATGTGGTTCGGTTTTGTATTCAGTGCGGGCTTAGTCGCTTTTTTTGTCGTGGAACTGGCGAAAACACTTAGAACTCAGGAACGATCTCTCGCCGAAGCGCGTGAAAACGCCTTGCGGGATGAGCGCGTTGTATCGCTCGGCACGCTGGCCGCAAGCGCCGCCCATGATATCAGTACGCCGCTGGCGACCATCGCCATCGTCGCCCATGAATTGGAAAACGAATATCCCGAACACCGTTATCCCGACCTACATGAAAAAGCCCAAATCATGGCTCAGCAAATCAATCGTTGTAAAAAAGCTTTATCTGTCATGTCGGCTAGCGCAGGGGAAATGCGTGCCGAATCCGGTAAAATCATGCCGCTGACCGAATATATCGATGAAGTGATCAGCCAATGGCGCACGCACAGACCCGAAACTAAACTCAATTTGTTTATCAATCCTGTAGTACCGATGAATGCCGGCATCATTGCCGAACGAACATTGACTCATTCATTGATCAACATTTTGAACAATGCCGCCGAAGCGACTCAAGATGACCTTGGTATCGAATTCCATGCATCCTGGGACTTGGAACAGGCTCACATGAAAATTCGTGACTTCGGCCCAGGCGTTCGTTCAGAAATTTTGGAACTGATCGGGAAACAACCGGTCATTAGCAATAAATCCGGTTTAGGTGTGGGACTTTTTCTGACGTGTAGCACCATTCGCAGGCTAGGCGGAAAAATAGAATTTACTAATTTAGAATCCGGTGGGGCCTGTGTGGAGATCGCCCTACCTTTAATCGCTTTGGAGGAAGCAAATGACATCACAGGAACTGGATAACCCGAGGTTACTCTTAGTCGACGACGATGAAACCTTTTGCAAGGTGTTACAAAGCGCGTTGGAAAAACGCTCTTACGAAGTCCTTGTCGCCAACAACGTTGAAAACGGTATCAAACTTGCTGAACAATTCGAGCCCGAATATGCGGTGATCGACTTACGCATCGGTCATCAGTCGGGCCTGGAATTGGTCAAGAAGCTAATATCGCTCGACGATAACACGCGCATTGTGATGCTAACCGGTTTCGCCAGTATCGTCACGGCAGTCGAAGCTATCAAACTGGGTGCGATCCATTATTTGACGAAACCAGCTAATGCCGATGAAATTGTCGCCGCATTGAATAAAAACGAAGGCGACGCCTCGGTCAGCATCAATGAAAATCCGTTGTCGGTCAAACGATTGGAATGGGAACATCTACAAAAAGTGCTAATGCAGCATGACGGCAATATATCGGCTGCGGCGCGCGCATTAAACATGCACCGCAGAACTTTACAACGCAAACTCGATAAGCGGCCCGTTAGAGAATAATATCGCTGCCTTTTATCTCCGCCCTTCTTGCGGCCATAAAGTCCAAAAATTCCTTGTAATCGGCCGGAATAGTTTCAAAACCCAGGCGTTTGAGGAAACGTTGTTCCTCTTAGGATTTGGTCGTAAATAACTTCCGTACTTTATGGAGGGTTCGGTTACTCGATTGGCAGGTGTCGGCGGCAGGGCAGATTTTTGCTCCTGCAAAATATGCATTCATGCCTATCCCCGACACAAGCGCAAAGACGAGGCCTTGGCAATAACCTCTCCTATCGATTGCCAAGGTATCATTTGCGCTGCCTTTTACCGCCTAGGCCACCACGAAATCTTCCTCTCGGGCTTTGCCGCGCGCCTCCGGAAAACCCGCGTACTCCACGTCTACCGCCAAGGTACGGTCTGCTTCCTCGGTGATAGGGATAACCGCTCCAGTTGCGGCCGCTTCGCCAGCCGAAATTTCCGTGTAGCCTATGATCAAAATAGCGATGAGGCCTATAGTAGTATGACGGGTATCGGTAACGATAAGGCCGGTAATAGTAAGGCCAGTATCCATAACTGAAACCGACTCCGTAATAGGCTACCGAACGACCGGAGGAAGATGTATAAGTAGCGCAGCCTTGCATAAGCAGTATTATCGCAACAATGGCCATCGCCATGATCAGATGTTTCATATCGCCCACCCTTATTGAAATCAGTCATATGAACTTTGAATTTGGATAGGCGAGAGCATTTATAATTCAATATCTATCTGAATACCGCAACAGAAAGTGAGGATGAGGACAAAACTTGGCGCTTTTGCAAGAAAGTCGATGAACCTAAAAAAAGCATTTGACCATGAAGAATAGGAAGTATATTTAATAGCTTGTTTTGCCTATGCAAATAATTTTTACTTCCCTAAAAAGGTATTCAAAAGTATTTTGGCTAGTTCTTGAAAGACTTAATGAACTTTATGGTTGAACTGCCGAATTTAGGATGAAGCTTTTTTTTGCAATCCATGACGGGGCGCGGCCCCGCCCTAAGATTAAACTGCTAAGCAGCTTCTTTCGTCATCATATAATCTAGAAAATCACGGCAGTCGGCCGGGATGATTTCCAGCCCCAGGCGTTTGCAGAAGCGTTGTTCCTTCTCGGTAGGGTTTTTCCGCAGCACCCAGCCTTTCGGTTCGCTGGCCGCGTAAACGATGTCGCTCATGACCATGCGCTCGGAATCGCGGTTAAGCGGCAGGCCAATCAGCAGATATTTCTTGCCCTTACGGTAATCCTTTAAAAAATTGGGGATCGCGAAGCCGCCCATCAACTCAGTAATGTAGTCGACATAGTCTGCGTCCGAGGCGATGTAGTTCGACTCCGGCCTTGGCGAGCCCATCGGCTTGAACAGTATCGGGATATTATGGTTCGCATCGGCCTGATCGATTTCATGATACTCGCTGCCGACGTAGTGGTAGATCTTGAAACGATGTTGATTCGCGGAAATACGCGCAACGCCTACGATCAGGGTGTGCTCTTGATCGGCATAGCTATCGAGCAATTGCGTATCGCGATTGATGTCGACGACATAATGCGGGCGCCATTCGGCGAGCCAGTCATGAATGCCCGCCCGCGTCCAGTCCGAATGACCGTAAACGCTGTCCAAAAATTGCGTCAGGAAATTTCGACCACGCTTCAACTCGCGGTTCATCGCCGCACGCGGAAACTCGTACATCAATTTCGGCGCCATCGGTTGCCCGTCGTTCATCGCCAAAATTAGGCTTTTGCTATCAGCCGGCATCGGCTGACCTGACTTTTTGTGCCTCGAATCGAATAAAACACCCGGCCCTAAATAAGGTACGACCTTGTTATCGTAAAGTCCAAAGAGGATTTCGGAAAAAACATCGTGATTCATTTTGCGCTCCTGTTTGAATAACATTCAAGACTGAAAGCAACTTCCGAACCAAATTCCCATCCCACTGAAATCTTTGAATTTTAATATCATCAATCTGAAAGTCGGTGACTTCCATCGGCAACATAACAATGGCATTTGTCGGGTTTCGGACAATCAGACCTCAGAAAAAATGCCTCTCTCCGTCAAGAAGCTTGCCCTACCCTTCACTAATAACATACTTACGACAATCGCCTAAAAGATTCATTTTTTCGGTATGTCGTCAAACCTACCAGAACAAACAATTTGTCGTTAATACAACCTTAAAACCCCCGATAAAAAGTAAATATTCCTTAATTTTCATTAGTTTACAATACTGGCACAACAATTGCTTTATATTGATTGACATTAACCACAAGCTCACCGAGGAGAAGATCATGGCATTACGTCAATGTGCAATATATGGTAAAGGCGGCATCGGTAAATCGACTACTACTCAAAATCTGGTTGCTGGTTTGGCCGAGCTCGGCAAAAAAGTGATGATCGTCGGCTGCGACCCGAAAGCAGATTCGACGCGTTTGATTCTACACGCGAAAGCGCAAAATTCCATCATGCAAATGGCGGCCGAAGCCGGCAGCGTGGAAGACCTTGAATTGGAGGACGTACTAAAAACCGGTTACCGCGAAATTAAGTGCGTCGAATCCGGCGGTCCCGAGCCTGGTGTCGGTTGTGCCGGCCGCGGCGTCATCACCGCAATTAACTTCCTTGAAGAAGAGGGTGCTTATGATGAAGACCTTGATTTTGTTTTCTATGATGTACTTGGGGACGTTGTCTGCGGTGGCTTTGCCATGCCGATCCGTGAAAACAAGGCGCAAGAAATTTACATCGTCTGCTCGGGCGAAATGATGGCCATGTACGCGGCCAACAATATCGCCAAAGGTATCGTGAAATACGCGAACTCAGGCGGCGTGCGTTTGGCTGGTTTGATCTGCAATTCACGTCAAACGGCCCGTGAAGACGAACTGATCATGGAATTAGCCGCTAAATTGGGCACGCAAATGATCCATTTCGTGCCGCGCGATAACGTTGTGCAACGCGCCGAAATCCGCCGCATGACGGTGATCGAGTACGAACCGGCCGCAAAACAGGCAGAGGAATACCGTTCATTAGCCCAAAAAATCATCGACAACAAAAATATGGTCATCCCAACGCCGATCACGATGGACGAGTTGGAAGATCTGTTGATGGAGTTCGGCGTCTTGGAAGAAGTCGACGAGTCCATTATCGGTAAAACTGCTGTCGCAGAAGCGACCGCTTAACGGCTAGCCGGGCAGGCTCGAAAGA
This sequence comes from Methylomicrobium sp., assembly GCA_007135635.1. GTDB lineage: Bacteria > Pseudomonadota > Gammaproteobacteria > Methylococcales > Methylomonadaceae > Methylotuvimicrobium. The sequence goes on from SLIO01000217.1 coordinate 5,274, forward strand.
GCTTGAACCGACTACGAACTTACCAGGTTTGGGTTATGGCAAATGCTTAACCCATCCTCCAAATCCCAAAACTGCCTGTTGGGAGATTGCCCAAGGCAAGAGAGGAGAAGATTATGCCAGCCATGACAAGAGAAGAGACCGAAGCGCTCATACAGGAAGTGCTCGAGGTCTATCCGGAAAAAGCCAAAAATGATCGTGCTAAACATTTGGCCGTCAACGATCAAAGTTTGGAAAAAGCCAATAAATGCATCACCTCGAACCGTAAATCGCTGCCTGGCGTGATGACGATTCGCGGTTGCGCCTATGCGGGATCGAAAGGTGTGGTGTGGGGGCCTATCAAGGATATGGTCCATGTCTCGCACGGCCCGGTCGGCTGCGGGCAGTATTCGCGCGCAGGGCGGCGCAATTACTATGTCGGCACGACCGGCATCAACACCTTCGGCACAATGAACTTCACGTCCGATTTTCAGGAAAAAGACATCGTGTTCGGCGGAGACAAAAAACTCGCGAAATTGATCGACGAGATCGAAGTGTTATTCCCGCTCAACAAAGGCATCACGATTCAATCGGAATGCCCGATCGGATTGATCGGCGACGACATCGAGGCGGTCGCCAAGATAAAGAAAAAGGAACACGGCAAAACGGTCGTTCCGGTGCGTTGCGAGGGTTTTAGAGGCGTCTCGCAATCGCTCGGCCATCATATCGCCAATGATGCAATTCGCGACTGGGTGCTCGAAAACCGTGACGGCGATGACAGCTTCCCGACCACGCCTTACGACGTGGCCGTAATCGGGGACTACAACATCGGCGGCGATGCCTGGGCGTCCAGAACTTTGCTCGAAGAAATGGGCCTCCGCGTCGTCGCGCAATGGTCCGGAGACGGTACGATCGCTGAAATCGAGAAAACACCGAAAGTCAAACTGAACCTGATCCACTGTTATCGTTCAATGAACTACATCGCCCGACACATGGAGGAGAAATACCACATTCCTTGGATCGAATATAACTTCTTCGGACCGACCAAAATAGCCGAATCTTTACGCAGAATTGCTGCGCATTTCGACGACACGATCAAGGAAGGCGCAGAACGCGTGATCGAACACTACAAAGCCGAATACGAAGCGGTCATTGCAAAATACCGCCCTCGCTTGGAAGGTAAACGTGTGATGCTCTATGTCGGTGGCTTGCGTCCGCGCCATGTAATCGGCGCATACGAAGACTTAGGCATGGAAGTGGTCGGTACGGGCTACGAGTTTGCCCATAACGACGACTACGACCGCACGATCAAAGAAATGGGCAATGCGACATTGCTGTACGACGACGTCACCGGTTACGAGTTCGAGGAATTCGTCAAGAAAGTCCAACCCGACCTGATCGGCTCCGGCATCAAGGAAAAATACATCTTCCAGAAAATGGGAATTCCGTTCCGGCAAATGCACTCCTGGGATTATTCGGGCCCGTATCACGGTTTCGACGGTTTTGCGATCTTCGCTCGCGATATGGATATGACATTGAACAATCCCTGCTGGAAAAACATTAAAGCACCCTGGAAAAAAGAGACCGCCAGCGAGCCGGTTAAAGCCGCCGCTTAATAAATCGAGGAGCAAGACGAAAGATGAAAGGCGAAATATCGCCTGCGATCATCTTCTCATATCCCTTTGTCTTGTACCTTTCATCTTTCTATTACGCCTGTCCACAGATTAGTGGCGCGTTAGGAGATTACCATGAGCCAAGAAGTCGACAACATTAAAGCCAGTTATCCTTTGTTTCGAACCGAAGAATACAAGGAAAACCTGGGCAACAAACGTGATGAATACGAAGAACGTCATCCGCAAGAACAAATTGACGAAGTATTTCAATGGACAACCACGAAGGAATACCAGGAGCTAAACTTCAACCGTCAAGCCTTGACCATAAATCCGGCCAAAGCCTGCCAACCTTTGGGTGCAGTACTCTGTGCACTGGGCTTCGAAAAAACGATGCCCTACGTGCACGGTTCGCAGGGTTGCGTGGCGTATTTCCGCACTTACTTCAACCGGCATTTCAAGGAACCGATCTCCTGTGTATCGGATTCGATGACCGAAGATGCGGCGGTGTTCGGCGGTCAGAAAAACATGTTCGCCGGCCTCGAAAACGCGAAAGCTTTATACAAGCCTGACATGATTGCCGTTTCGACGACCTGCATGGCCGAAGTCATCGGCGACGATTTGAACGCTTTTATCGGAAATGCCAAAAAAGAAGGCCATATCGAACAGGAATTCCCGACGCCGTTCGCGCACACGCCGAGCTTCGTCGGCAGCCACACAACCGGCTGGGACAACATGTTCGAAGGTATCATCCGTTATTTCACTTTGAATTTCATGGAGGACAAAGAAACCGGCTCGAACGGCAAAGTCAACTTCGTGCCCGGTTTCGAAACCTACCTCGGCAATTTCCGCGTGATCCACCGAATGATGAAGGAAATGGGCGTTGATTATTCGCTGCTCAGCGATCCGACCGAAGTGCTCGACACACCGGCCGATGGCCATTTCCGCATGTATGCGGGCGGCACGACGATGGATGAAATCAAGGATGCGCCGAACGCTTTCGACACGATTTTGCTGCAACCTTGGCAGCTTGAAAAAACCAAGAAGTATGTGCAAAACACTTGGAAGCACGACGTCCCGAAATTGAACATTCCGATGGGCCTCGAATGGACCGACGAACTGTTGATGAAAATTTCAGACATCACCGGCAAACCGATTGCAGAATCCTTGGAAAAAGAACGAGGCCGTCTCGTGGACATGATGACCGACTCGCACTCCTGGCTGCACGGCAAGAAATTCGCACTGTACGGCGATGCCGACTTCGTACTGGGCATGGTCAAATTCCTGCTGGAACTCGGTGCCGAGCCGACCGACATCTTGGTCAATCATGCCAACAAACGCTGGAAAAAAGCCTGTGAAGCGATTCTGGAAGCCTCGCCGTACGGCAAGAACTCAACTGTGCATACCGGTAAGGATTTATGGCATTTCCGTTCACTTGTCTTCACAAACAAGCCCGATTTCATGATCGGTAATTCCTACGGCAAGTTCATACAGCGCGACACGCTTTATAAAGGCGAGGAGTTCGAGGTGCCATTGATCCGCATCGGCTTCCCGATCTTCGATCGTCATCATCTGCACCGCATGACGACTTTAGGCTACGAAGGCGCGATGTATATCCTGACGACGCTGGTCAATGCGGTTCTGGAACAATTGGACAAGGAAACCAGAGGCATGGGAACGACCGATTACAACTACGATTTGGTTCGTTGATCCACCCGACCGGATTTGCGATATGGCGCAATCCGGGCTCCTTTGCACCCTGTCGGGTTAAGGCTACAGCCTAACCCGACTAACGAGTTTTTGATTGGAGATCCTCATGCCCAGCGTCATGCTCAGAAAACGCGAAGACGGCAAATTGCTGTTTTATGTCGCGAAAAAAGATTTGGAAGAAA
>SLIO01000074.1 GCA_007135635.1 Methylomicrobium sp.
AGAGAAAAAGTCATAATAAAAACCTCATGAATTAAATTTAACGAAAGCGCCTTGATTTTAATAAAGCCAAGAACCTTAAGAAGCAGAAATAACACCGCAAAATTTAAGCCATAATTTATATATATATGAAAAATAGACATATTTTAACTATTTAAATAGGCATCTTTATCCAAAGTGTAAAAATTGCCGACATTTCTTTTTCAACCCAGCTGTCATAAATGCAGTCTGCAAGTAATTAAAAGTATTGGGTATTTTTGACTAAACGTAACGCTTGCAACTTTATTCGTAAAAGCCTGGTAAGCACTGGAATGATCTTTAACGTATATAATCAATATCTTAGGCGTTGGTTGTCACACGTATGAAGGCTGGGCTACAGGCTTACAGTTGTAAGTTTTGTTGACAGCAGAACAAGAAGGAACAAGAAGGAACAAGAAGGAACAAGAAGGGGTCAGGTCTTTGATTTATGATAAATACTTAGGTAAAGTCATACCGAGGCAATAAAAGCTAGGATTAACATGGCAATACCGCTTCCATTTCAATTTTCTGGTGCGTTAAATTATGTGACTTACCGTGGAATCCGCCAGGAAGCCATTTATAAATCGAATTTATACCCATCGTAAATTAAAATTAAGCACCGGGATGTCCGTCAAAGGACGTCGTTAATTCGTCCAATAGGTTCTGTGCCAGTATCCATGCTGGCACAGCCTTTGCCAGTGCCATGGATGTTGTGTATTAGGGCAATGCAGAAGCAATTGCCGAGGAGCAAAAATCTGCAAACGTCATGGATGACGTGAATGCGGATTTTGCAGGAGCAAAAATCTGCCCTGCCGTCGACACCTGCCAATCGAGCAACCGAACCCTCCAAAAATAGGGAGGTTATTTATGATCAAATCCTAAGCAGGTATATCGTGTTGAATCCTGTTCGTGCGAGAATGGTTCACGCTACGATAAAATGGACATGGAGTAGTTATAGCGCAACAGTTTGCGAACAAATTAGGCCGCGTTGGTTAAATACCTACAGGTTGCTGGCTAGTTTTGGTCAAACCTAATTGAAAGCCATTGAAGCTTATAAGCAGTTTATTAATGAAGGCAGCGGACAATCCTCACCCTGGGATAAGTTACAGAATCAGATATTCTTGGGTTAGATGGGTGAATGTTCTCATTGGACATCTCTTAGTTTTTTGTTTTGGTAGACGAAAACTATGTCATATAGCCTCTTTAAGAGGTGTGGCATGAATTCAAGATAGTTTTATCCTTGAGTACGGCCGAGTGTTCCTATAAACCATTAACTCTATGAATCCAATTATTCGATTCGATCAAGTATCGGTCCAGGTTCGCGAAAAAGTCATTCTTTCCAATATTAGTTTTGCTTTGTTCACCGGCGAAAAAGCCGTTTTATGCGGTAAGTCCGGCTCTGGGAAAAGTAGTGTGTTGAGAACCTTTATAGGGCTTCATGCCGTCGCCAGGGGCGGCGTCTATTTTCAGCAAATGCCGCTCACGCCGGTATCGGTGCATGCGATTCGAAGCGCGACGGCTTATATCGGCCAAGAACCGGTGCTTGGTGCCGAGCGCGTGCGGGATGCGTTATTGCTGCCATTTCAGTTTAAAAGTCATCGAAACCACCGGCCTTCGGATGTTCGTCTTATTGAGGTATTGAATCGGCTGCATCTGACAGCCGATATTTTACATCAGAAAAGCAGTCGTATTTCCGGAGGCGAAAAACAACGGATTGCCTTGGCGCGAGGGCTGCTGCTAGGAAAAAGCTTGTATTTATTGGATGAGATTACCAGTGCATTGGATGCGGATAGCAAGCAAGCTGTATTCGATGTTTTTTCCGACCCTCGGTTAACCGTACTTTCAGTGGCGCACGACTCGGACTGGTTAGCGCGCTGTGATCGTATTTTTGAACTTGAAGCGGGTCGCTTGGTTCAGGTAGGGCACTATGGAAACACTTGATATCGAAATGCCGCGGATGGCGCTGCTTTACGCGCTCTGTTTGCTGCCCTGGTTGTTGCTTCGGGCGCTGGGGTTACTACTGAGCCGGGATATCGGCATTAGCGTTTTACGGATGAGTGTGCAGTTGGCGTTGGTCGGATTTTATTTGAAATGGTTGTTCGATCTTAATAATCCTTGGTTCAATGGCTTATGGATACTGATGATGCTCTTGGTCGCCGATTTCAGTATTCTACGGCGAGCAGGACTTAAAGTGCGTTATTTTGCATTAACCACTTTTACGGCCATTGCTTTCAGTATCGTGTTCTCCACTGCCTTTTTGGTGGTTCTAGTCATCCAACCGGCGCATTACTACGATGCGCGGTATATCGTGCCTTTGGCAGGCATGATTCTCGGGAACTGCTTGCAAGGCAATGTCATCGCGTTAGAGCGATTCTATTCGGTCTTACGCAAGAACGAAAACGAATACGCGACCTTTCTAATGTTGGGCGCAACGCGGCAGGAAGCCGTGCAAATGTATTTTCGGGATGCGATAAAAGCGGCGATCAATCCGACGATCGCCGGCATGGCGACGATGGGATTAGTCTCTCTCCCCGGTATGATGACCGGACAAATTCTCGGCGGTAGCGAACCGTGGGTGGCCGTGAAATATCAAATTGCGATCATGATCTGTATTTTCACCAGTACCACGCTTGCTACCATCATCAATTTGAAGCTAAGCTTGAATAGCGCTTTTAACGCCTTTGATGTGTTGCGCGACGAAGTGATTGATAAGCAGTCTTGACTCTTACTGAAGCGCTACGGTCGAGGGGTAGCGTTGGATTGCGTAAAGTACGCAATCCAACGAATCTTATTACTGCTGTGAAATGTACTTAAGAATTTCGATGAGTTGTAAGGAGTCTTGTGTGACGGCAAGGGCGGCCGCGTCGATTTCTTTCAGGGCATGGGTGAGTTCGGGATCATGCATCACGACGATAGGAATGCCCATACCTATCGCAAGTCCTGCGTCGAATGCGGTTTCCCATTGTTTATATTTTTCCCCGAAACGCACGACGACCAGGTCGGCTTGGCCGATGTAGTGATTGTTGCGTAGTGCATTGATCTTGGCGCTTTTGTGATCGCGCCAGAAATTATTTTCTTCAGGTCCCAGGATTTCAGAGCCGATATTTTCGCTAATGTTGAGATCGGTAATTGGTCCGAGTACTTCGATATCCAGATCGTTGTTCTCGATGCCTTGAAGGATTTGGTCGCGCCAATCGGTATGCGTTTCGCCGGATAAATAAATTGTATAAGCCATAGGGTTACCTTCTTTTTGTCGTGTAGGAGCGTTCGATCGCTAAATCAACCGGCTTTTTTTGAATGATGCGGATAAGTCGTTAGCAAAAATGTTAAAGCCATGGTTTCGCGTTAGAATGACGAACCATAAACGTTTATCTTAATGTAGGCAAGTATATTCAATGTCGGAAAAACTTATTTATAAAGTCGTGTTTGTCAATCAGGATCAAGTTTACGAGATATATGCTAAAAACGTATACCAAGGGGATCTTTACGGTTTCATCGTCGTTGAGGACTTTGTGTTTGGCGAAAAAAGCGCGATTGTGATTGATCCTGCAGAGGAGAGGCTGAGAGTGGAATTCGAGGGTGTTAATCGCTCATTCATTCCAATGCACGAAATTATCAGAATCGATCAAGTCAAAAAGCGGGGGGCGGCTAAGATCATTGCGCAAACGGACTCCGGGAAGTCCTCAGGAAAAGTTTCGACGCTATATTCACCGGATAAAAAATAACAGCTCGAATTTGGAAAAGCGGCTAAGTCTTCCGCCTGATTACCAGGCGGAAGAGATTATCAGAGTCTGTTTTAGCAAGCAATGCTTACCATGAAGGGCATGAAGATAATTAAGAAAAAGCGAGTCAATAAGCTGAATCTTCATGTTGCTTACCGCCTATTTCGAATACTTGAGCTGACTACCGTTAAGCTTCGATTGTCGAGGGCTTTTACTATTTAACAACGCGCAATTGCGGGCGAGTTGGTTTTTTTTCCGGCGGCGGCTCATCATCGCCTGAGTCTTCATCGCGGTCGAAAATCATCCCTTTTCCATTTTCCTTTGCGTAAATCGCCATCACCGCTTTCATCGGAACAAGAATGTGCATGGGTTTTCCGCTGAAACGGGCATTGAACTCTATGTCTTCGTTGCCCAGGGTAAGACCTTGTATTGCAGGTGGATTGATGTTGAGTACGATCCTGCCGTCCTCGACAAAATTACTTGGCAAAACCGTGCCTTCGTACTCTGCGTCAACTAATAAGTGCGGCGTGAGTTCGTTGTCTAAGATCCATTCATAGATCGAGCGGATTAAGTAGGGTTTTAAGGATGTCATTTGGGGATTTCATTCATTTCTTTTTCTGCGCTGCTCAAGCTGGCGGCGAAGGCAGGTCTGCGGAACAAACGATTTGCATAGTTTTTTAATCCTTCGCCGGTCGTTGCGGTTTCTATGCCGAGAATAGGTAAGCGCCATAATAGCGGAGCCATTACGCAATCGATTAACGAAAATTCGTCACTCATGAAAAAAGGGCGAGCTTCGAATACCGGGGCCGCGGAAAGCAGGCTTTCCTTAAGCAGTTTTTTGGCTCGAGCCGATTTTTTTTCCCCGGAATGGATGATTTCATTCATGAGTTCGTACCAATCTTGGTCAATACGTTTGATGATCATTCGAGCATTGGCTCTGGAAACCGGGTCCATTTGATGGAGAGGTGGGTGCGGGAAACGCTCATCTAGATATTCCATGATGATACGCGCGTCGTACAGGACCAGTCCGCGTTCCAGCAAGGTTGGCGAATTACCGGTTGGATTGAATTCTAATAAGTCCTCGGGCGGCTGGTTGATGTCATAATATTCTATGTCCGCCGCAATGGCTTTCTCATGAAGAACCAATCGGGCGCCGTGGCTCATCGCGCATGTCGGAGATGAAAAAAGAGTCATAGCGGATTTACGAGTAGTTGGTTGTGCCACGAATCATAACCTCATTAGGATACACGGTGTCTAAAAAAGCGATTATATCATGAAAAATTCGACATTTTATGCGCTTGTATCCGTATGAAGGTAGGTGTTACGGGTAAAACGTCCCTGTTTCACGAATGAGTTGTTAATGAATGTCCTTCCAGTACTCGCGTTTCAATAGATAGGCAAGTATGAAAATCATGAAAATGAAAAACAAAACATATTTACCCATGCTTCGCCGTTCCAGCTGCCCTGGCTCTCCGACATACACGAGGAAATTGACCAGGTCGTTAATCATTCGGTCGAAGTCTTGTTCCGGAAGTTGTCCGGGGATCTCGGTAACTAGTTTGTCAATGACTTGTTGGCCGCCGACTTTTTTGAATACCGGTTTTTGCTCGCCTTGCAATTGCCATAAAACGTTCGGCATGCCGACATCCGGAAAAACAACATTATTGACACCGAGAGGCTTGGACGAGTCGGAATAAAAGCCTTTCAAATAACTGTAAAGCCAATCCGGGCCGCGTGAGCGTGAAATTAGCGATAAGTCAGGCGGCATGATTCCGAACCATTTTTCGGCGTCATGGGCGTTCATCGCCGAATTCATCTTATCGAAGATGTTGGCGCCTTCAGGCGCGATATCTTTCAGTACTTTGTCTTTTTCAATATCAAAGTCGAGGGATATCCTGAGATAACGAATATGTTTCGCGGAATGGCAGCCTAAACAATAAGTCACAAAATGTTTTGCGCCGCGTTGTAACGAATCTTTGTCGCTGAGGTCGAATTCGGCGCGTTGAAGCTCGACGCCGCCTCCGGCGAAAACGCCGAAAGGCAGCGACAACAGTATCAAGGTATTGAGTAGTCTTTTCATAATTAATCCAAGCTGCCTTTAATTTTTTTTAAAAAACGGATGCTAACGGCTGACAACCCTTGGTAATTGAGTTTTCTTCTGAAAAAGCCGGATTTACCCTCGGTTTTAACCGTGACCTCATTGAATGTTTCAATGAAATCAGGTATTCGATCCTCAAGACTGGGTTGTTCGGTTAGGCGGTCCGGTACAGGCTTGGTTTTTTCCCAGCGGGTGTAGATCGGCATCAGAAGGAAAAAGCCGAAATAAACCGCCGTCAAAACGCGTGCGACTGCGGTAGCACCGGGCGTTGCGGGTTGAGTGCCCAGATAGCCTAGGCCGATAAAGCTGATTACGAAAAGTACTAGCGCTTTTTTATAGATGCCTCCCCGATAACGGATTGAGCGTACTTTGCTGCGATCAAGCCATGGCAGCAGGAACAGCACGACGATGGAGCCGCCCATCGCAATGACGCCGGCGAATTTATCCGGAACCGCGCGCAGAATTGCATAGAAAGGCGTGAAATACCAAACCGGAGCGATATGTTCCGGCGTTTTCAATGGGTCGGCAGGTATGAAGTTGGCGTGTTCAAGGAAGAAGCCGCCCATTTCAGGCATATAAAAAATAACGACCGCAAAAAAGAACATGAAGACCGCGAAGCCGACCAAATCCTTAACAGTGTAGTAAGGGTGAAACGGTATGCCGTCCAGAGGGATTCCGTTGGCATCCTTGTTTTTTTTGATGTCGATTCCGTCCGGGTTGTTTGAACCGACTTCGTGTAATGCGATGATATGCAGCAATACCAGCAATACCAGTACCAAAGGTACTGCGATGACATGAAACGCAAAGAATCGGTTTAATGTTGCATCGGATACGACATAATCGCCTCTGATCCATAATGACAGTTCTTCCCCGACGACCGGGATTGCGCTGAACAGCGAAATGATTACCTGGGCACCCCAGTATGACATTTGCCCCCACGGCAACAAATAGCCCATGAAGGCCTCGGCCATTAAGGCAACAAACAGCAGCATGCCAAAAATCCAGATCAGTTCGCGAGGCTGTTTAAAAGACCCGTAAAGCAAGCCTCTAAACATATGTAGATAGATCACGATAAAGAACGCCGAAGCACCGGTCGAGTGCATGTAACGGATCAACCAGCCCCAATTGACCTCGCGCATAATGTATTCGACCGAGTCGAAGGCCAATTTGGCGTCCGGTTTGTAGTTCATCGTCAGCAGAATGCCGGTAACGAATTGATTGACTAATACCAGCAAGGCGAGCGAGCCGAAAAAATACCAAAAGTTAAAATTCTTGGGCGCATAATAATGCGCCATGTGTTCGTTCCAGAACTTAGTTAGCGGAAAACGATCCAGTACCCAGTTGCCACAGTCAGTCCAACGGTTCGTTTTCATACGTTTGTCTCCACGGTGTCTTCACCAATGATGATTTGGGTATCGGTAATATATCGATAAGGTGGAATTTCAAGGTTAGTCGGTGCCGGAACTCCGCGGTAAACCCGACCGGCTAGATCGAACCATGAACCGTGGCAAGGGCAGAAAAAACCGCCTTTCCAGTCGGGGCCGAGGTCGGCCGGTCCGATTTCAGGCCGGAAGGTCGGTGAGCAGCCAAGATGTGTGCATAAGCCGACGGCAACAAAAATTTCCTGCTTTAACGCGCGAGTCGGGTTTTTGGTGTACACCGGTTGTATGGATTCTGATGACTGCGGGTCTCTGAGTTGGTCGTCCAGTGTTCTCAGAGTTTCCAGAACCTCCTGTGTGCGGTTAAGCAGCCAAACCGGTTTGCCGCGCCAAGCGACACGGATCAGCTGTCCCGGTTCCATTTTACTGATATCGACCGTGACCGGTGCGCCTGCTGCCATAGCTTTTGTACTGGGCTGCATTTGCGCGAGAAAGGGAACCGCTAAATAGCCGGTACCGACAGCTCCGACCACGGTCAGCGCCGAGGTTAGAAACTGGCGCTTGGATTTATCGACGCCTTCAATATTCATTTATTGCACTCCTGGTAAAGGCTGAGCCTCGTAGACTTGATTTTTATAGTTTTCGACATGGCAATATACCATTATAGTTAGCGGAATTTGAAGCAGTTATAACGATTGATGAATTGGCTTTTCGAGTTTTTTAATCACTTTCTTTGTATGCGCAGTGTTTATGCGTCTTATCTTTTTAAGGCTTTGTATTTAAATCCTTGAAATAAAGCAACAAATGTCCATCGTAGATCAAGATTCGGTAGAGGTGTGCCCGTCAAAGGACGCTGTAGATACGCCATGTAGTCTTTGCGAGCGCCATCCATGGCGTAATGAATTTTTTCTGCATTCATTACATCCTTGTAACTCAGCAATTGCCGGGGAGCAAAAATCGACCTAACGCCTCGGCGCCTCCTTAAGTGCAGCCTTAATTTGATGTGCGAAAGGTATTTTCTCGCTACTCAGTAAGGAATGTGCACAAAATAACCTTTAAAAGTAGGAGGCTTTACTGCGGAATCTAATTGCCATGGATGGCATGATTGCAGATTTTGCATTACGCCATGGATGGCGTGTATTAGGGCAATGCAGGAGCAATTGCCGAGGAGCAAAAATCTACCCTGCCGCCGACACCTCTCAATCGAGCCACCGAACCGCTTCCCAACAATTGTCGAAGTTATTTCATGCTCGTTCCTAGCTGTTCGAAGGTTGACGATAACGCATGTAAAAATGAGTCATTTTCATCAGGTGTGCCGATCGTAACGCGCAGGCAATCCAGTAGGAGACCGCCTTGAGGCGACAGATTTTTGATTAAGATGCCTTTAGTCTTAAGCATTTCGAAGATCACAGCGGCTTTATTCTGCGGCGTTTTAAATAAAATGAAATTAGCTTCGCTCGGGTAGGTAGTGATGCCTTCAATTGAACTTAGTTC
>SLIO01000312.1 GCA_007135635.1 Methylomicrobium sp.
AGTTCTTCTTTTACGCCAATGAACATGAACCAAAACATGTTCATGTGGTAAAAGGGGATGCGTATGCAAAAATTGAATTGTATGATCTTCGCGTCGTCAAGCATTACATGAAACCGAAAGATTTGAAGGCTGCTATCAGCCTGCTTGAAATCCATAAAGATGAATTTGAAAGGCAATGGGATGACTATTTCAGTGAAAGGTAAATCGGTGCATTTCGACGATCGGTATTTGCATGTCGAGCTGGAAGACAGCCGACTAATATCGACGCCGATGGCATGGTATAAAGAATTACAAGAAGCATCGTTCAAAGAATTGTCGAATTACCGTTTTATTTGTCGTGGAACGGGAATCGAGTGGCCCGGATTGGATTATCATTTGAGCATAGAAAGCATGCTTCGAATCGACGTTCAGCAAAAAGCCGCCTAAAACTAACCGAGCAGTGTAGCCCGGATGGAGACTGGCTCCTCCTAGAAGTTCGAAGTCACGCCATTCCCGTATTCCGCTACGCTGCATACGGGCTACGCTCTCGTTCCCACGGAAGACCATGGGAATCTATAAGGTTCTAATATAGCGGGAATTTCCGCTGAGTTTATATAATTTTAATGAAAACCCTATACCCCGAAATCTCCCCCTTCGATACGTTCTTTCTGAATACCGGCAAGCACTCGGTCTATGTCGAGCAGTGCGGCAATCCGGACGGTTTTCCCGTGGTTTTTTTACACGGCGGGCCGTGTTCCGGCATCAAGCCCGATCATCGGCGTTTTTTTGACCCCGAAAGATACCGCATCATTCTATTCGACCAGCGCGGCTGCGGGCAGTCGCTGCCGTTTGGTGAATTGGAAGGTAACGATACAGCGGGCTTGATCGATGATATGGAGCGTATCCGTATTCAATTGGGTATCGAGCAATGGCTGGTCTTCGGCGGTTCATGGGGTGGCGCGTTGGCTTTGCTGTACGCGCAGCGCCATACCGAACGGGTGCTCGGTTTGCTCATTCGCGGTGTCTTTCTGGCTCGGCAAAAAGATTTGGATTGGTTTATCAAGAACGGCGCCGGACGAATCTATCCGGAACAATGGTCGCGCCTGGCCGATTGCATTCCCGGCGAAATCGAGGATGATCCGGTACAAGCTTTGTGCGATGCATTATGGGGCGAAGACGAATTGGCGCGCTTACGCGCGGCGAAAGAATGGAGCGCCTGGGGCGGGCAAGTCGCGCTGGGTTCCGGCTTTGAGCCTGCGCCTCATGAAAAACATGTAACGCATACGATGCTAGAACAAGTCCGCATGGAACTACATTACGCGAGAAATGGTTATTTCATCGAAGAAAATCAGATTCTCGACAATTGCGCCTGCTTAAAGGCTATTCCGACGATAATCATCCACGGCCGCAACGATTTGGTCTGTCCGATAGAGGCCGGTTGGCGATTGCATAAAGCCATGCCGCATGCCGAATTTATCGTATTGCCGAATGCCGGGCATATCGCACAAGGCAAGGATATGATCGACGCCTTGGTATCGGCGACCGATACAATGGCCGATAAGCTTCCGTGGAAATAATAAAGTCATGAACACAAAAAAACGACTCGTCATCGGCATTACCGGCGCGACCGGCGCGATTTACGGACTCAGATTTCTCCAGGTTTTGCGTGAAAAACAGGACTGGGAAACGCATTTGGTCATTTCATCGGCCGGCTTGGTCAATCTGAAGCACGAGATGGCGATGTCGCGCAAACAGATCTATGAATGGGCCGATGTAACGCATGAAATCAACGATGTCGCGGCGACGATCGCGAGCGGCGGTTTTAAAACCGAAGGCATGATCATCGCGCCGTGTTCGATGAAAACTTTGGCGGCGGTTGCGCACGGTTTCGGCGATAACTTGATTTCCCGCGCGGCCGACGTCGTGCTAAAGGAGCGCCGGCGGTTGGTGATCATGCCGCGCGAAACGCCGTTAAATCTTGCGCATATTCGCAATATGGCGGCCGTGACCGAAATGGGCGGCATCATCTATCCGCCGATGCCGGCCTTTTACAATAAGTCGAACTCGATCGAAGCGATGGTCGATGACGGAGTAGGGCGGATTCTGGCGATGTTCGGTGTCGAGACCGAGGGATTGTTCACGCCTTGGGAGGGTTTGTAAGAGAATCGATGTAGGGTGCCGCATCGCGCACCTTTTGTGAGATGTAATCGAAGCGTAGTCCTCGGGAAAAGGTACGCAGTGTGTACCCCATAAGCGCTAACTTAGTGCCTATTCTATGGTGCGTTTATGGCTTTACTCGTCATATCGGTATGGGTTGTCGATATCCATGTTGTATGGATGTGGTGCTACGCATTGCCATCCGTGGCACTGGATTCCGCCAATCCCTGGCGGAATGACGAGTTTCTTCCTTAAGTTGGGGCTTATGAATGTGCGTACCCTACGCAAAATCCCGCGAATTTTTGCTGTTGCGGAAAATTAACGGCTTTTCGCCTGGAACCAATGATGCGGACTTCGCTGAGTCGATGGCTTCTTGTACGACGTGCCGGTTCGGCGATTTGCTGCAGACCGGGTCGGTGTTATACATATCGCCGGTCAACAAATAGGCCTGGCAGCGGCAGCCGCCGAAATCCTTTTCCTTTTCGTCGCAACTGCGGCACGGTTCCTTCATCCAGTCGAAACCGCGGAAGAAATTGAAGGCTTTCGACTCGTTCCAAATTGCCTCGATGCTGTAATCGTTGACATTCGGGCAATCCAAGCCCGGCAGTTCGCGCGCCGAATGGCATGGCAGCGCGACGCCGTCCGGTGCGATCGTTAGAAAAGTAGTGCCCCAACCGTTCATGCAGGCTTTCGGGCGGTCTTCATAATAATCCGGCACGACATAATAAATTTTCATTTTGCCGGCGACTCTTTCCTTATAGGCTTGAGCGATCGCTTCGGCCTGTTCGAATTGCTCCCGGGTCGGTAGCAACAGGTCGCGATTGGCATGCGCCCAGCCGTAATACTGCGTGTTTGCGAGCTCCAGGTAATCGGCGCCGAGTTCTTCGGCCATTTCGAGAATCTGTTGCATCTGATGAATATTTTCGCGATGAATCACGACGCATAAGACCATCGGGTAGCCATGTTTCTTGACCAGATGCGCGACTTCTCTTTTGTGCTCGTAAGAAACGGTGCCGGCGATATGGTCGTTCAATTCCTGCGAGCTGGCCTGAATACTGACCTGAATGTGGTCAAGCCCCGCTTGTTTCAGTTCGACGATGCGCTCTTCGGTCAGTCCATAGCCTGATGTGATCAGGTTCGAATAATAACCGAGTTGGCGCGCGTGTTTGACCAGTTCGGACAAATCCTTACGAACTAACGGCTCGCCGCCGGATAAGCCCAATTGCACCGCGCCCATCTTGCGGGCCTGGGTCAATACGCGCTTCCAGTCGTCGGTCGAAAGTTCCGACGGATATTTCGCATAATTCAGCGGATTCGAACAATACGGGCACTGCAGCGGGCAGGCGTAAGTTAGCTCTGCCAAAAGCCAGCGAGGAGGTGTGATGTTACTCTTGTGTGATCCAGCCATTTTGCAGTGCTACTTCCAGAAAAGCGTTGATATCGTTACCAAGACCCGTGGTTTCAAATTTTCGTTCCAATTCTTCGACGATTTGCTCCACTTTACGGCTGCCGTTGCACAGTTTCAGAATTTCTGCAGAGCTTTGATTGAGTTCGACCATGCCTTCGGGATAAAGGATCACGTCTTTTTGTTGTGCTTCTTCCCATTGCAGTCGGTGTGTCGGTGAGAAGTGGATGTTTTTTTCCGGGTCGATGGTCATAGTGTTTTGATTCGAATAAGGGCTAATGAAAATGCCGAAAAAATTTTAAGTCTATATCATGCGATAAGGTTCTGATTTTGCCGTTTCAGTCAAGTAGGCTGCCCAAGTTGATTGAAAGACAATCGAGTTGAATCGATTGCACGGATTCGTAGGCATGATAAATGTGCTGCGTTTTATAGGTATTTTCATGCGGTTCGGTAAAGCGGGTCACCGTTTTTTTGTCGATATCGATCAACCAGCACTCGGGAATCGCGTATTTGGCATAGATCGGTATTTTGGTGTTCAAGTCGTAACTGGCGGTTGAGCCGGACACCTCGATCAGCAACAAAATGTCGTTCGCTTCCGGATGCTGCTGGCGATAAAAATCGGTTTTGGGTTCGACGACCGCCAAGTCGGGTTGCGGCACGGAAAAATCGCCGAGTCGAACCGGGTCTTGAATGCGCACGATTGCGCGGTCGCTCAGTTTTTTAATCAAGGCACTTGCCAAAAAGCTTACGATGCTTGCATGCCTGCTGCCAATCGGCGCCATATCGAAAAACTCTCCTTCAATCAATTCAATGCGGGACTCTTCATCGAACAGGCCTCGTTCCGCCATGCGATCGAAATCTGAAATGCTGAACAAATGTTTTTGTATCGCCGTTTGCATTATGTTATTTCAACTCGGTAGATGGATTTCGACATTCATCTTGGATTTTTCGATTTTGCCGGAGGCGTCGTAATAATCGATAAGTCCGTTTTCCCAAACGATCCAGACTTCACCGGCACCAGCTTCCAAATAGCATTGGGTTTTTTTCAGCATCTCCTCTCTCGAGTTGAAGGGCGATACGATTTCGACGCAAACTTCCGGTGCCTGACTGTATGGCGTTTCGTAACCGTGGCGAGCGATAAAATCTTTTGAGCACCAGGCAACATCGGCAACCTTGACGCCTTCCGTGGTTTGAATGGAGCATTCGGTGATTGTCTCTCCGTTTTTAAGATTTTGCTCGAGCCGGTTGCCGAGGAAGAGTTGCAAGCGTCCGTGTTTGTTCGAGGCCGGCGTCATTTCGATTTTGCCATAGCGATTCAGCTCTATCTTGAAAGGAAGGTTTTTTAAACTTGGGTCATTGATGACATCAGACCATTGCATCGTGATTACCGGATCAGGCTTTGATGTTGAAATAAGGCGGCATCTCATTGATATACGCCATGTACATCGCATCGGCCATCGTCCATAGCACGTTCAGCTTGAACTGCAGGATTTCGACCATGCGTTCTTGTTGTTCGCGGGTTTTGTACCAGTCCAGCGTCAATTCCAGTCCGTGTTCGACATCGCGCCGCGCTTCTGAGAGTCGCTTGCGAAAATAAATGTAACCTTCTTTTTCGACCCACGGATAATGTGTCGGCCAATTGTCGAGGCGTTGCTGATGAATTTTCGGCGCGAACAGTTCGGTCAATGACGAACTGGCAGCCTCATGCCAATCGGCGCGGCGCGCGAAGTTGACATAGGCGTCGACCGCGAAACGCACGCCGGGTAGAACATATTGCAATGACGTAATTTCGTCGCGCGTCAGGCCGACCGCGATACCAAGCCGAATCCAGGCTTCGATGCCGCCCGGATCGTTCGGATGGCCGTCATGATCCATTATGCGTTGAATCCATATCGCGCGGGTCTTGCGGTCCGGACAATTGGCCAGGATATTAGCATCCTTGATCGGAATCATGACCTGATAATAATAGCGGTTCGCGACCCAGCCTTGGATTTGTTCCTTGGTCAGTTTGCCTTCGTTCATCAGCATGTGATACGGATGGTGGATATGGTAATACTTTTCCATTCCGCGAAGCTGAGCTTCGAATTCTTCACGGGTCCAGGGTTTTGATTCGCTGTTGCTCATAGGATTTACCGGGGGTTCTCTTTTATAAATCGATTTCCATGCCGTCGTAAGATACTTCGATGCAGGCAGTTTCGAGTGTTTTACGCTGCTCGGAATCTTCGTCCAAAATCGGATTGGTGTTATTAATATGGATTAATATTTTACGGGTGTTCGGTACACCGTTTAGCACTTCGATCATGCCGCCTGGGCCCGATTGCGGTAAATGGCCGATTTCACGGGCGCGTTTGTGACTGATGTTTTGCGTGACCATTTCGTCGTCGGTCCAAAATGTGCCGTCGACCATCACGCAATCAACAAGTTGCATGGCGTCCATCACATGCGGTTCGATCTCGCCGAGACCCGGCGCATAGAAGACTTTTTTTCCGGTCGAAATTTGTTCGATGATCACGCCGATATTGTCGCCGTCATGCGGGTCGTGGCGATGCGGCGAATAGGGTGGCGCCTTGCTTTTTAGCGACTGGGTATAAAATTTTAAATCTTCGATACCGGCAATCGTAAAGCCGCTGCCGTCGAGCGGAACCGGATGATGATTGACGGTGCAATAATCTTCAAGCATTTTAAAAATCGGAAAGCCGGTGCTGAGGTCTTGTTTGACCATCTCGCTGCAATAAATATCGAGCGGCTGTCGGCTTTCACGCAGCATCAATAAACCGGTTGTATGATCGATTTGGCTGTCGATCAGCATGATTGCCTTGATGCCGGTGTCGCGCACGCCTTCGCGGGGGTGTATTGCAGGGAATGCATGGAGCTGCGTCAGGATGTCGGGGGAGGTATTGAACAGCAGCCAATTTCGGTCGTCGGTGCTGACTGCGATCGACGACTGGGTGCGAGGGATGCCGTTCATTTCATTGCGGCGAATACGATGACAATTGTGGCAGTTGCAGTTCCATTGCGGAAAACCGCCGCCGGCTGCCGAGCCGAGAACTCTAATTTTCATGGCATTGTTTCGAATGATTAAAAGAGCTGAATCATACGTCAATTAAAGGTTGTCCGCAAACGGCTAGGGCTTTGTTGGCGGGGCGCTGAAAGGCGGGCAGCGGTATTTTATGTCAAGCCGGGAAAATTTCTTATTCGAAATAGGAATTCGACGCAAAAAAAGGGGCTTGTACAAGCCCCTTTTATTATTGGACCGTAATAATTAACGGTTGTAGATGTACATTGTTACTTCAAAACCGAAACGCAGGTCTGTGTAGCTAGGTGTTTCCCATTTCATAATCAATACCTCCAGAAGTATGTTTATAAGTGTTATGCCAGCTTGATCAAGTAAGCTAGGTCGAAAGTATACGACGATAATTTAGGCAAAGCAACCGATTGGTTTAGCGGGTAAGCTTTGGCTCGTAGTGGTGAAAAATAAAGAATTATAGCGGAATTTGCATTTTTCTCTTGAGCCATCGGAATGACAGCGTTATATTCCTGATTCCAATAAAAAAAATAATGTTATAAAAACGAGGAGGAAATCATGTCCGGTGATCTTATTCAATTGGTCGTAGCAATGTTAGTCATAGCCTTGGTGGCTTTTGCGCCACTGGGGTATTTTATATTGAAATTTACGCAAGAAAACGGCAAGCCGTTCGGTGAAATCGAGCCGCATGGAGACAGCCCGTCTTTGGTCAACGACCTGGCGGAAAAAGCGATCGCGTTCGCGAAAGGTCTGATGTCTAAGCAATAATGCTTTAATTGTAGAGGGTTCCCGCGCTCTGCGTGGGAACCATTAAGTTAAACCGTCACAGAATAAGTAATTTTGGCATTCGGGCTCGAACGTGTTTTAAAAGCCTGCCATCCATGGCACTAGATTCCACCAGTCCATGGCGGAATGACGGGTTTCCCTGTGTGAACCCGGCTTATAAGACGTGTCGAATTATAAATTGGCGAATACGGCATAAAAAAATTCCTGATTACGAAGAACATTAAGCCGAATCGACAAAGACCAAGCAATCCGTCATACCGGCAGGGATTGCCGATATCCAGTGTACAGGGATCGTACTCATGCGCCTTTAATACTTTGCCTAGTCGCATCCATGCAATCTGGCCCCCGGTAATTCCTGCCTGGGTGACGATTAACAGCATTCATGGGATCTGTTACGTTCCGATTTTAGCTGAAGCTTGTTAGTAATCAGGAAAAAATTTATTTACCATGAAGACAATGAAGAAAAACACTATAAAATCAAAAGTCTAATTCTTCTTGGTTATTTCGAAGCAATGAAAACCTTCACAGTCTCCGGAGCGAGGGAACAAAAAAATGAGTTGGAAAAACATGCCTCGACGTTACGGTTCGCTGGCGATCGGTCTGCATTGGCTAATGTTTTTGCTGATGGTCGGGCTGTATGCCTGCATCGAATTGCGTGTACTGTATCCGAAAGGCAGCGATCCGCGCGATGCGTTGAAAATGTGGCATTTCATGTTGGGACTGTCGGTCGGCTTATTGGTATGGTTGCGTCTGGCTGTGCGCCTGAGTGATGTCAAGCCGGCTATTGAACCCGCCATAGCCGCATGGCAAAAATATTTGGCTGCCGCGGTTCATTGGAGTCTTTATCTGTTGATGATCGGCATGCCTTTGGCCGGATGGGTCATGCTAAGCGCAGCCGGCAAACCGATACCCTTTTTCGGTTGGGAACTTCCGCCGTTGATCGGCAAAGATCCGGAGCTCGCCAAAACGATCAAGGAAGTCCATGCGACGGTCGGCACTGTCGGTTATTTCATAATTGGCTTACATGTCTTGGCCACGCTGTATCATCATTATCTCGCGAAGGACGACACACTGGTTCGAATGTTGCCGTTCAAAAAATGACTTAGGATTTCGTGATAAATAACGTCCTGAAACTATGCGCTTTGTTGAGGATTCGGTAACTCGCCTGGCAGGACGCCGTGAATACGTCCTTGTAGGCTGGACGGCGGAATCTGATTGCCATGGATGGCAGAATGCAGATTTTGCATTACGCCATGGATGGCGTGTATTAGGGCACCAACAGTAGGCGCTTTAGGCGATGCAGGGCAGAAAAATGCTCCTGCATTTTCTGCATTCGTTACATCCCTGTAAC
>SLIO01000023.1 GCA_007135635.1 Methylomicrobium sp.
AGCCGGATCATTTTTAATTTTAGTCGTATTAACATTCGATTCACTTCAACAAACCACGGCAGGAACCCAGAGGGTGCCTGCCTATGACGTAATCAATAAAAAAATCGATTATCAATTCGATAAGGATCTGAATAAATTCATGCCGGTTATCGGCGGAGAAGAGCTGTTATTCGATAAGGAATTCACCGAAGAAGAGGCTAGGGAATTAGTCGATTTGGGTAAAAAAACCACGCAAGCTAAAAATTGCATGAACTGCCATACCTTGCTCGGCAACGGCGCTTATTACGCGCCGGATTTGACTAAGGCCTGGTTGGATCAAGGTTGGATAAGTCCTGAAATGCGCGAGGACATGATGATACAGTTTTTGATGAACCCAGAACAAAATGCCCGTACTTTCGGTACCGGCCGAAAAATGCCGAATTTGGGCATTACCGAAGCCGAAGCTAGAGGCGTTGTGGCCTTTTTAAAATGGATGTCGAGTATCGATACCAATGGCTTCCCTTACAACTTCAAAACCTTGTACGCGGAGGATTGATCATGAAATCGGGTGGATTAGCGGGTGTAATTGAGAACGCGGGTGTGTTAGTCGATCGATCGCGCGGCTATTGGCAGGATTTTCAGAATTGGGTGCAACTGGACAGCAGCACGCTGAGTCCGGGCAGGCAATTGGCGGTTAAATATTTCATCGTTGCGGTGATTTTGTTTTGCGCGCAGATACTGTTCGGTTTGTTGGCTGCGTTGCAATTTATTTTTCCAGGCTTTCTCTATGAAATTCTGGATTTCAGCGTCAACCGCATGGTGCATATCAATGCGATGATTATCTGGATGCTCTATGGTTTTTTCGGGTGCATCTATTGGCTACTGGAGGATGAAAGCGGTACCGAAATCGTCGGTTTAAAGTACGGCAATATTGCGTTCTGGGTGTTGACCGGCGCGGTAACGGTTGTTGTATTGGTTTATTTACTTGTGCAAATTGGACCGGGCAAAGATTCCAGTTTGTGGTTCATCAATGAAGGCCGCGAATATATCGAAGCGCCGCGCTGGGCCGATATTGGTATTGTCGCTGTCGTGTTGACGTTTTTTTACAACGTCGTAGCGACCTTCAGCAAAGGTAAGTGGTCCGGAATCGCAGGTGTTTTGACATTGGACTTGGTCGCGTTGGCTGGTTTGTATGTGGCCGGCATGTTTTACATGACCAATATCACTCACGAACAATATTGGTGGTGGTGGGTCATTCATCTTTGGGTCGAAGCGACATGGGAAGTCTTGGTTGGCGTGATCATGGCCTGGTCGTTAATGAAACTGCTCGGCGTCCGACGCAAAATCGTCGAAACCTGGCTGTATATCGAAGTCGCGTTGATGTTCGGTTCCGGTATCTTGGGATTGGGCCATCATTATTTTTGGATCGGCACACCGGAATATTGGCTAACGATCGGCGGCTTTTTCTCGGCATTGGAGCCGATACCCTTGGTCGCGATGGTCGTGCATGCGGTTTACGATGCCGGCGCGCATTCGTTCAAAACCGGAAATCATCCGGCATTGGCCTGGATCATTGCGCAAGCCTTCGGTAACTTCTTCGGCGCGGGTGTATGGGGCTTCATGCATACACTGCCACAGATCAATTTGTACACGCATGGCACGCAATGGTCGGCATCGCACGGTCATTTGGCGTTCTTCGGCGCTTATGCGACGATCAATATCGCATTCTTTTATCTGGCGATACAGCACTGGCGAGGTGATGTCTGGATGGCCGGCGGCATCAAAAACGCCTGGCGCTGGAAATGGGCCTTGGGTCTACTGAATGCCGGTGTACTTGGGATGACGATTGCGTTATTGATTGCCGGTTATGAGCAGTCGTTTATCGAGCGTGCCGTCGAAGGCTCGACTTGGGGCGGCTATTTCGCCGCACAGGCGCATCCGTCCTTTCAAAGCGCAATGATCTGGCGTTTATTTTTTGGATTGATCACGGCAAGCGGGTTGGTCTTGTTGGTTTGGGATTTACTGACGATCGGCAAGGGCGAAGAGCGTAAAGCCGAAATGCCTCAACAGGCTTAAAAAATTAAGTCATTTGCCGAATAAAAAAAGGCGCTTTATTCGAAAGAATAAAGCGCCAAGGCCTTAACAAACAATCACAAAGGAGGAGGACACACAACAAAAGCATTACTGCTTGTTTATACTAAAGCATTTCCCATGCCAAATTTTTGAAAATATCATAACTTACTGATATTAAAGAAGATGATTCTTAATTTAGAAATGCAGACACATCACGAAAATCGCTATTAAGATAAAACAATGGCTTCTTATGCACAAAAGTAACGTTTTTTCGATATTGTCTCCCTATTTTGGTGCATGAGTGAGGTGAATTTTTCAACAAGGTTCGGTAAGTTTTATTTCGTTGCTAGCGTATTAGCGCGTAGCCCTTTGTTCAAACGTTTAAAGTTACGATCATCCTTCGAATAATTCAAGGCAGAGTAAAGTTCGGAGTCACTAGGGGGATAAAACCATACGCATCAAGAAAAAAACGGCCAACCCGCATCCGCTCTTTCACAAACTTCAGCCTCCCGAGACCGACACAACCTCCGCACAACCTCAATCAAACACGGATCGCCCAGTCTCTCGGTTATATACAATCCGTGTGAAATGCTTTTACGTAGGATAAAAGAAGTTCCATACCTACCATCGAATTTTCTTCTACACGCCGACTTAGAAGCTTCGTGCTTTTTATCATGGAAAGCCGGAATTCCAGTCCTTTATCGTAGCCCACCAGAAAAGTTTATCGCAGCGGTTGAGCGTTCTAAGACGTAAAGAAAAAATGTGACGGGCTTCAATATTTACAAGTGCCTGTTTCGAATCTACACTGAAGATCTATTCAGATCCTTTCATGCCATTAATGAATTCCTATCGATTTAGGATAAAAGCCAATCAAATGCTTCGTCCATCGAAATTGGTATTTTTGCCGATCGATTCGACAAATTCGGTTTAGTATTGGACAAAGCGCGGCTCGCTATTGCCGATAAACATCGAATTTGATCTTGTTCATATTGAGTTCGTCGGTGAGATCGCCGAGATTTGAATCAAAGAATATCCGAACCGGCCTCGATACTCCGGAGTATGCTATGAATCAGTTCCGAAAGCCCAATAGCCAATGGTGTCCGCGTCAGGTTTTATTATTCAGCGGGCACATGATCGATGCGCCCGATCGGAACAAACCGAGATTTCCACCCGACAAGGAAGCCGCCGCTGCCCTGCAAATAGCAGAAACGCTGGATAAACTCGAAGCCGGTCCGAAAGATTTGGCGTTGACCCAGGGTGCTTGCGGCGGTGACATACTGTTCGCGGAA
The DNA here is from genome assembly GCA_007135635.1 of Methylomicrobium sp. GTDB lineage: Bacteria > Pseudomonadota > Gammaproteobacteria > Methylococcales > Methylomonadaceae > Methylotuvimicrobium. The sequence continues at coordinate 3,342 of SLIO01000023.1, forward strand.
GCCTGTCTGCAACGCGGTGTCGGACTGATTCTGCTACAGCCTTTCGATGAACCGTTATTTATTGAGAAATCGGTACTTCCGTGCGGAGAATCATGGACGAACCGGTACTTTAAGATCAAACCGCATGCACGAATCGAATCCGCGCCGGACGCGCTAGGTGCGCTGCCCGAAGATATCAATCCTTACGAGAGTTGCAATCGATGGTTGCTTCACTCGGCAATGGCTTATGGTACCGAAAAGGTGCGTTTTATTTGTTTGTGGAACGGCGAGGGCGGCGATGCGCCGGGCGGAACGGCGCATATGTTCCGGGAAGTCAATGAGAAGACAGGCCAGGTGTATTGGTTGAATACCAGGGAATTGTGATGAAAAACATTATCGGTAATTTCAGGCATACGGGATGTCGTTTCGATCCCGCGGCCTGAAGGACATTAACCCCGTCGATGCTCTGGTTCTTGATCCGATTTTACGTATCGGCAAAATCAGCCGAGCCGGTATCGAATTCGCGGCTAAAGACTGCAAACCATAACATTTCGAAGGATATCTATCATGAAACAATGTTTTGTCATTCAAGGCTACGGCAAGAAAACCGATTACACCAACGGCCGCGAATTGGATCTCGATGCATCCTACGAGATCATCAAAATGGCGGTGGAATCGGCCGGACTGGAATGCATTCGTGCCGACGAAATCGTTCATTCCGGCACGATCGACGTGCCGATGTACGAGCGTCTCTTGAATGCCGATTTGGTGATTGCCGACCTGTCGACCTACAACGTCAATGCGGCCTTTGAATTGGGCGTACGTTATGCGCTCCGACCTTATACCACCATTGTTCTGGCCGAAGAGGAATTCAAAAATCCGTTCGATATGTCGCATATCGTGATAAGACGCTACAAACATCTGGGTGAGGAAATCGGCTATAAAGAAGCCCATCGCTTGATCAAAGAATTGAAAGAAGCGATCGATAAGATTGTCAACAACCCCGTAACCGATAGTCCTGTCTATACTTTCATTCCGCAATTACAGCCGCCCCTAATAAACGAGCATGTTCGAGTATCAAGTCCAATGCCGATGCCTAAAAAAGGACAAGCCAACCCATTAATCCAAGACTTAACAAGCCGAACACAAAGCGTTAAAGCGCTTGATAGCATACAAAGGGCAATGAGCAGCACTGGCAGCGCGACACAAAAGCAAGCGGCGAATATTATCGGCCAAGACAATCCCAGCGCCAAGACGTTACTCGATGCCGCAATGCAAAAAATCAAGGCCGACGATTTTGTTACCGCCCGCATTTTACTCGAAGAAGTCGTCAAATTGAGGCCCGAGGACTCGTTCGTGGTTCAGCAATTGGCCTTGGCGACTTATAAAAGCAAGCAACCTTCCGTCCTCGCGGCATTGGAGGCGGCCTCCAATATTCTCAAAGTATTGAATCCGGAAACTTCCAACAACCCGGAGACGCTGGGTTTGTGGGGCGCGATACATAAACGTATGTGGGAGGAATGCGGCCGTAGCGAATGCCTGGAAGAGAGTATATCCGCATACGAGCGCGGATTTTATCTGAAACAGGATCATTACAATGGCATCAACCTAGCCTTCCTTTTGAATCTGCGGGCTGTGCAAGCATTGCAAAGCGGTAATCGAGAAGAAGCTCTAGTTGATTATGTGCGGGCTAAACGCATCCGAAAGGATGTGATTCGCTTTACCGGTCCGCTAGTCGACAAATTGGAAGACAAGCATGGCCGTTATTGGCTGATCGCTACACTCTATGAAGCAGCCGTAGGACTCGGTGATGCACAGGAGGCTGCTGAATGGGACGGCCGGGCCAAAGCGATGGACGTTGCGAACTGGATGCAGGAAACGCGCGAAAAACAGGCGGCGAAATTGAAAGCGCTGCTCGAGCAGTATACGGAAATGACAAAACAGAACGATTAAATGTCCGAGTGAGCTTTGAAAGACCATCAAATACCAAATTTTTTCTCGCATCTTTCTTTGAACTCAGACCGGAGCGGGAGCGATTCGAAATCGAAATCTACCGTTAATGCAAAGTTTGGTTTGATCGAGGTATTTTTCTGCATCTGGATATTTGGGAAGAGCACAAGGCGGCGTATTCGGCATATTTCAAGTTCAGTCGCAATCTAGCTTGGGCTAATGAGTCGCTGGTAAACAAGCCAAACTACTCCCTTTTGAATGAAAAACCGCCTAAGAAAAAAAGGTATGGGATGTGTCTATCGAGGATCGCCGTGAACCCAGCACCTAAATTACCCATGACTTTGAATCATTGCCAATGATCTATGGGATTTAGGTGCTGAGTGAACCCATTTATAAGGGCTTGACGGCAGCTTTAACGCCAGAGATGGTGTGTAGTAGGGCAATGCAGGGCAGAAAAATGCTCCTGCATTTTCTGCATTCATGACTTCCCTGTCATTCAGCAATTGCCGAGGTGCAAAAATCTGCCTTGCTGCCGACATCCTCGCTAGCCACACCCCATAGCTTCATAAATTTAGCTAATTTTTGAGTATAAAGGGAGTAGTGGAGGCGCACCGGAGAAGCTGACAATGCAACAGGATAGCCAAAGGGTAAGGAATAACCGCCTAAGACGAGTAAGAGCAATAGAGTTTCGAATCACGGCATAACGATAAGACAAATAATCACTCAGCGGCCTAATTGGGAGGTCAAAAATGGGAACCATTAGATTACGCGGTATCAAAGAAACCAGTACGGACAAACGACTATTCCTGGGCGAAGCCGAGGCTGATGGAGCGCCCTTGACGGTTACGGCGAAAGGCCGGGTGCGCTTGGGAGTTGCCAGGGACGTGGGCGGCGTCGTGGATTTGGCGGGGATGAAGACCGATGACATTGCCTGTGTCGAGTATTCCAACGGTTTTAAGTTATGGACCCGGGTGGACGACCTTTATGCGGAACAGGGCAGGTCTGCTATGCGGGGCGGCGGGACCGACCCGGATATCTGGGAGATCGATCCACAGGCACAGGGATCTGAACGCGGAGTAGGTGGTATAGCCGTTGAAGCGCTGGAGTTTTTCGGTGTCGACCTGAAAGGCGTTGCTGCATCTAAATTGTGCGAGTGGTTCGAAGCCAAGCAATTGCAGGCGCAAGGTCCAGGCATCTACCGCTTCGGTTCGCTGACGGGCGAATTTGAACTCGATTATGTTCAGGATCAAACCATCGCCGCGGTTGAAAACAAGCTATTGCTGTTTATTCACGGTACCGGCTCCGGCAGCAAGAGGGGATTCGAACCGCTCTGGATCGATGCCAAGGATAAGGGCGTCAAGTTACGAAAAGCCTTGGAAGAGGAATATAAAGAAGCTTGTTACGCCTTCGAGCACCGGTCCCTAACCCTCAGCCCCATTGATAATGCGCTGGCGATTGCAGAGGCATTGCCGGATCATGCCGAAATTCACTTGGTCACGCATTCGCGCGGCGGCTTGGTTGGTGAGCTGTTGTGTTTGGGGCAACGGGATGTCTCGTCGGACCCTTTGAATGACGAGTTGCTCGACGCAATTTTCGATGCCGAAAATGACCGCACTCAAGGCGAATTACTCGGTTTAGGTTTTCGTAAACCGGAGGGCTATGAAACCCAAAAAAAACAATTGCTCGAACTGCTGAAAGTTCTCGACCGAAAACAAATCAAAGTGGCCCGCTTCGTACGTGTTGCGTGTCCTGCCCGAGGCACCACGCTGGCTTCCGGACGATTGGATCGTTGGTTATCGATGCTGCAATACTTGACCGGTTCCAACGCTTTCATCGAATTTCTGTTGGGTGTGCTGAAAGAGCGTACCGACCCGCGTACGTTACCGGGTCTTGAAGCAATGATGCCGGGGTCGGCGTTGGTGACACTGCTTAATTATCCTGAATTAAAAGTGACTGCGGATTTGACGGTCATCGCCGGCGATATCGAGGGCGATTCGTTATGGAGCAAGTTGAAAATACAGTTAACGGATTGGTTCTATGACAGCGAGCACGATTTGGTCGTCAATACCGGTTCGATGTATGGCGGTTTGGCTCGGACCGAAGGTTCGGCGAGATTTTTCTTCGCGCAGGGTAGGAATATCAATCATTTCAATTACTTCAAGAATCCTGAAACCCTTGAGAAACTGCAAGACGGTTTACTGCGTTCCGGCACCGACCCGGCCGGCTATCAACCGATTTCAAGCGCCAAACACAAAGAGCCTGCCAGAGGCGCCAGGCTTCGGCGGGCGGTGCCCCGCAGTACCGGCCCTCTTGCCATTGTCCTGCACGGTACGATGGGGAGTTATTTGACGCAAGACAAGAAACGGATTTGGCTTGATTTTTTGGCCTTAGCCAAGGGCCGACTGGCAGCGTTGGGCATCACGATGCCGAATGTCGAATCGCAAGGGCTGTTGGCTGATTATTATGGCGATTTCGTCAGCTATCTCGAAGCCAGTCACCGCGTCGAGGCTTTTCATTACGATTGGCGCGTTTCGGTTACCGAGAGCGCCGACAAGTTGGCGCAGCTAGTGGAAAATCGTTTATCCGATTGTGAAGCCAAACATCAGCCGCTCCGCTTTGTTGCCCATTCGATGGGCGGGTTGGTGGTGCGGGTTATGTTTGCCGTGTATCCGCAGCTTTGGAAACGGTTTCAAGCCTTGCCGGGCAGCCGCTTTATGATGCTGGGCACGCCCAATGCCGGTTCTTATGAGGCGGTGCGCTGGCTAACCGGATGGAACCCCACATTAGGTAAATTGAGTTTATTGGATATTTCGCACGATACGGCCGGATTGATCACGATCGTCAATCGATATCCCGGCTTGTTGGAGTTGTTACCGTCGAATGACGGAAAATTGGATTATTCCGATCCGGAAGTCTGGAAGCAGATTTGCAGCGGCGGCGATAAAAAATGGCCTTTACCCCAAGCAGGCAGTTTGCAGGAATTGGGGAAAACCTGGCAATGGGTCAGAGATTCGCCTATCGATTCCGAACGCATGATTTATGTGGCCGGTTGGGCGAAGGACACCGTGTACGATTTTGAAAACATGTCAGGCCGCGGACTGTTCTCAAAAAAGCGGCCGCCGCTGCGTTTCTACGCCACGAGCAAAGGCGACGGTACGGTGCCGTGGACTTTGGGGCGTTTACCCGGAGTCAAAACCTGGTATGTGCAGGAGGCCGCTCACGATCAATTATTGTCTTACGGTCCTGCATTTCCGGCTTATCTGGATTTATTGCAGACCGGAACAACCAGTCGGTTGTCTCAGAATGAACCTGCCGTCAGTAGGTCGGCGGAAGGTATTGAAGAACATAGAATCATGCGCGATGCGATACCGGACAGCATGCCGACGGAAGATGATTTGTCGGGTTTTG
>SLIO01000062.1 GCA_007135635.1 Methylomicrobium sp.
GCTTTTATAGAATAATTAGCCTAGATTCAGCAGTGAAACTATGAAGTTCACTAAGAATTTGGTCGTAAATAACTTCCCTATTTGAGGGAGGGTTCGGTAACTCGATTGGCAGGTGTCGGCGGCAGGGAAAGCCGCCGTCAAGCCTTCACGGACGTATTCACGGCGCCCTGCCAAGCGAGTTACCGAACCCTCAACAAAGCCTATAGCTCCAGGACGTTATTTATCACGAAATCCTAAGGAACATGCACAAAATAACTTATACAAGTTGTAGGCTTTGGGGGCAGTTCGGTGACTCGCTTAACGTGTGTTTCCAACAGGTCCGCTGTATAGCGAGTCACCAAACTTCCGAAAAGCTTACTATTTCGGGAAGTTATTTTGCACATCTTCCTTAAACAATTAACCTAAATTCGACAAGTTAACCATGAAGTTCATGAAGTATTTTAAGAAGATATTCATAAACTTTAAGCAACCTTTCAGGAGAACAAAACTGCTTTACAAATGCATGACAAGCTATTGAATTAACTTATTATCCTTAATGAACTTCATAATGAAATGCTTTTTCTAGGATTAATATCTGATGAAGTGTTTCCGATAGTAACGAAGTTCTTCGATCGATTCGACGATGTCGTCTAAGGCTCGATGCGCTTCTTTCTTGACGAAACCGTCTTTGACTGTAGGCGCCCATCTAGCCGCAAGCTCTTTCAGTGTCGATACATCGAGATTACGATAATGAAAATAAGCTTCGAGTTTTTTCATCGAACGATACATAAAGCGACGATCCTGGCCGATACTGTTACCGCACATCGGCGATACGCCTTCGGGAACCCATAGCTTTAAAAACTCCAAGGTTTGATATTCGGCTTCTGCCTCATCGACAGTCGATGTTTGCACACGCTCGAGCAGACCGGATTGACCATGATGTGTTTGATTCCATTCGTCCATATTGGCCAGCACTTTTTCATCTTGATAAATCGCCAACACCGGACCTTTGGCTAGAATTTCAAGGTCTTTATCGGTAACGATTGTGGCAATCTCGATAATCGCATCGTTATCCGGATCGAGACCGGTCATTTCGAGATCGATCCATATCAGACGAGATGACTCTTGCTCCATTTTAATTCCCTAATTATGATTAAAGTTGCGCGAAATTATAGCATTGGCTACTCTGTATGCCTACTTCTCAACCTTGACGCTCTATATAATGAATACTTTTACCGTTATCTTTCTTTTTGCGCTGATTGTTTCCTATTCGATTCAGTTTTGGCTATCCATGCGCCAATCAGATTATGTTATGAAACACCGCGACGCAGTGCCCGATGCCTTCAAAGATAAAGTTTCGCTCGAAGCCCATCAAAAAGCCGCAGACTATACGATAGATAAAGGCAAGCTCGGTAAAATTGACAGCTTAATAGGCCTGGTATTTCTACTGTTGATTACGCTGGGCGGTGGTATCGAATATGCCTTCAATCTATGGTCCGGATTCGGACTATCGCCGATGCTTACCGGTTTGGGTGCAGTCGCAACGATCGTATTATTCATGACCATAGTGGAAGTCCCGACACATGTTTATCAAACCTTCGTTATCGAAGAAAAGTACGGCTTCAATAAAAGCACACCACAACAGTTCATTAAGGATCAGTTACTGCAACTGAGTTTGATGTTGGCGATCGGACTTCCGATTTTGGCCTTGATCCTTTGGGTCATGGACAGCATCGGTTCGTTATGGTGGCTTTGGGCCTGGGCCATTCTCATCAGTTTTTCACTATTGATGAGCTGGCTGTTTCCGACCGTTATCGCCCCACTGTTCAATAAATTCACACCAATGGAAGACGGCTCGCTAAAACAGCGCATTCAAGGCTTGCTGGCCCGTTGCGGCTTCAACAGCCAAGGTATTTTCATCATGGACGGTTCAAAACGCTCCGGCCACGGCAACGCTTATTTTACCGGCCTTGGCAACAACAAACGCATTGTGTTCTTCGATACCCTGGTCAATTCTCTCGAGGAAGAAGAACTTGAAGCGGTACTGGCACACGAATTGGGGCATTTCAAATGCAAACATGTCATTAAAATGTTGATCGCCAGTTCAATCATGAGCTTAATTAGCCTGGCCATTCTCGGATGGTTGATCGACAAGCCTTGGTTTTTCAGTGGATTGGGCGTTACAGAAGCCTCGAACGCCGCTGCCTTGCTACTGTTCACATTGGTTTCGCCGGTTTTCACGCCATTCATGCAGCCGATAAGCGCTTATTTTCAGCGTAAATTCGAATTCGAAGCCGACGACTTTGCCGCCGCGAATGCTCGCGCCGACAAGATGATCAGCGGCTTGGTCAAGCTCTACGAAGAGAATGCCAGCACGTTGACGCCGGACCCATTATATTCGGCCTTCCATTATAGCCATCCACCCGCGGCCATTCGCATCGCGCATTTGGAAACCAAACTTACAGCTAACGGATGAACCCGCTTCAGGAAGGACTCGTAATCGCGCATTTAGGTCAAGGTATTGCCGTCGAAAGCGACGGTAAAACCGTACTTTGCCAACCGAAACGGAAGCTCGAAACCGTGACGGTCGGCGACAAAGTTTTATGGCAGCTCTCAGCGCCCGATCAAGGCAGTATAGAGGAAATACTACCACGGCGATCGCTACTGACGCGCCCTTCTCGAAACGACAAAGTCAGACCGGTCGCCGCGAATATCGATACCGTTTTCGTAGTTTTCGCTCCCGAACCTTATTGCGATTTTTTGCTGATCGATCAATACCTGGCCATTTGTGAAAATCGCAATATCGATGCAGCCTTGGTCTATAACAAAACCGACCTGAATCCTCAGACCGCCTTGATCGATGAACTGTCTATCTACGAGCATCTGGGGTATTCGATTTTCCGCGTCAGCGCCACACATCGAGAGGGATTGGATCAACTTAAGCTCGCATTGGCAAACCAAACCGGCATTCTGACTGGTCAATCCGGCGTCGGCAAATCGTCATTGACCAATGCGCTGATTCCCGACAAGGACCTGAAAACCAATACCATCTGCGCCACCACGAAACACGGCCGGCACACCACGACCGCAGCGACGCTTTATCATCTGCCATCCGGCGGCAACCTGATCGACAGCCCCGGTGTCGCCATTTTCGGACTCGACGGACTCTCCGAAGCCCAACTGGCTTACGGTTACCGCGAATTTCAACCATTAATAGACCATTGCCGTTTCAATAATTGCCGTCATGTCAACGACAAGGATTGTGCGGTTAGAGCAGCGGCCGAACAAGGAAATATTCCAATGTCACGCTACCAGCGTTTTTTAAAGCTCCGGGACAAAATGCCTCGCGCTTCTTGAAGTCCTAAGGATTTGGTCATAAATAACTTCCCTATTATTAATGCACGGCAAGCAAGTTCGGTTGCTCGATTGTCAGGTGTCGCTTGGGCAGGGCAGATTTTTGCTCCTGCAAAATCTGCATTCACGCCATCCATGGCGTTTGCAGATTTTTGCTCCTCGGCAATTGCTGAGTTACAAGGATGTAATTAATGCAGAAAATGCAGAAGCATTTTTCTGCCCGCATTGCCCTAATACACGCCAGCATGGCAATCAGATTCCGCCGTCAAAACCCGGTGCCTCCTCAGCGAAAACGCATTAAAATAATCAACATATCTATATGTTATCCTGTTTCTTAGAACGCTTAGTCAATTCGGTTTAACTTATGGCACACCCTCCCTGGGGCCCGTTAGGCCGCGCCATCCGGGCGCTCGCACTTCGTGCGCCTTTGGCGCCCCAATCCGCTCCCGGCGGATTGGTCTTTTGGATACTTTTCTTTGGACAAGCAAAGACAAAATCGCCTGGAGCGATTTTGAACAGCTTTAACTAGCCCGCAGGGCGAAACCCATGGATGGGTTTCGTAGCAGTATTGCGGTTGTCGGTCCGCGAACCGACTTCACATAAGCGTCGCGATAGCGACACAAAGCCTTATTTAGGTTTCAAACAAACTAAATCTTATAGTTAACCAGGAAAAAGTAATATTTTAACCATTTGATTTTCTATAGTGTTTTAATGCGCTTGCCCTGAGTGCCTCCTCAGGTACTGCCGAAATTTTAAGTACGAAAGGTATAATAGCCGTTATAACAATAACGAGGAGACCATCACCATGAAAAACTTACGAACTTTTGCGGACTACGTACTGATTGGCATCATAGGCTTCGTTCCTATCGCCATTATTCTGCAAATTGTATTTTACGTTCAAAGTCTACTGATCAATTTCATATTGCTTATCCATGGCCGTTATGAAAACCCATTCGTGACATTTTCATTATTCGCTTCTGCGCTCGCGATACTTGGTTATTTCGGCTATCTGCTCCAACAGGAAAAGGCGCATTTATTGTATTACCTGGAAAAAATGATTTTACGCATTCCTTTCATCGGTACCGTTTACCGGGTTACGCAAAAACTCTTTAAATTATTTCTAACCAAGGAAGACGCCCAGGTTCGCGCGGTTGTTTATGTCGAGTACCCCAAGGAAGGCATGTGGGTTCCGGCCTATGTCACAAACCGCATCGGAGACAACTATGTCTTATATGTCCCGACTTCGCCGAATCCAACCTCGGGCTTTACCGTGATCGTGCATAAATCGAAGGTAGTCAATTCGAAAATGGATATCGAGGCGGTATCGAGTTTTATTATCAGTGTCGGCGTCGACTACGCCAAACCCGAGGAAGTCGCGGCACTCACCCAAACCAGCGCGACATAAGCCATACACTATGCATCGACACTTTTTTGTTTTATTAAGCCTTCTAATCAGCTTTCAGCCGGCATTTGCCTGGCTGACACCGCCTGCCATGCATGAACCTGCCGGTATCGAGCCGCCGACGACAGTGCCATATCGCCTCGATGAAACCAGCGGCATCGAAAAACCCTGTTCGAACGAACATCCCGAATGGCGCGAGGCGCAAACGATCGATGGTGTCGAAATCGAAGCATCGCCCTTATGCGAACCGGATAATCCTTACGACATCGCGGTGTCGGTCAAAGGCACCAATAACGTCTCGATGCATACCTTGATGCAGACCCATTTCGCGCAGGATGCGCTAATCAAGACCGACGATCTCGACGGCGACGGCGACCCGGACGTGATCCGCATCAAACTTGAAATCACCGAACTCAACGGACCAAGCCCCGATGGCGAATTTTTGATCAACACCTTCCCGATCGCACCGGGTATCGAACCGGGGATTTGGGTTTATTCGCCTAAAATGGTCGGCATGGGCGTCAAACATTTCAATTCGCTCGTTGCCAACCAGATTCTGCGAGCACCGTCCCCGGTGATTCGGGTCGAGCAAGGCGATAAAGTGTACATCACCTTGGAAAATACGCATTATCTGCCGCATACGATCCATCTACACGGCGTCGATCATCCCTGGCTGACTTCAGAAGGCAAGGACAACGACGGCGTCGAGGAACATCCGGTGATGCCCGGCCAAAGCCACACTTACGAAATCCAAACCCGCCATGCCGGCACAATGATCTACCACTGCCATGTGCAAACCGCGCAACACATGATGATGGGCCTGACCGGCATGATCATCATCGAGGAAAACCGGCCCAACAATTGGTTGCAGACCTTCAATATCGGCGCCGGCCATGTAAGGCACCCTTCGGTTGCGGTCAAAGAAAAATTCAACCGAGAATATGACTTAGTCTATCAATCGATCGACAAACGGCTCGCGCAAATCGTACAGAGCGCGAATGACCCGAGGTTGATCGCACAACGCATGAACCGCGAATACAATATAACCGAGTCGTTCGAAAATTATTTCTTGCTCAACGGCCGCTCGTTTCCTTACACGCTTCGAGACGGCATTATCGTCGCCGACGAGAACGAGCACATCAAGCTCAACCTGGTCAATGCGCAGCGCTCGGCCGCGGCGATTCATTTCCACGGCCATAAGGCGACAATCACAGCTTATGATGGCGTCCAAGCGCCGGAAGGTGCGCAAATCACCCGCGACGTTTTCGACATCGCTCCGGCACAGCGCCTCGATCTTGATCTCTATACCAGAAACGACGGCCTACACAGCTACGGCCCCGGCTTGTGGATGTTTCACGATCATGTCGTAACCGGCACGACCACCGACGGCATGGAGCCGGGCGGCAATATGTCCATTTTGGCTTACCGGCATTTGCTCGACGACCAAGGCATGCCGCATATGCATGACGAAATGTTCGACCAGGTTTTCACTAAAGACTATTACCAAAAGAAACTCCCTGTCTGGGGCAGCGGCGAATATGCCGGCGCACTCGGCGAAGCCGGCATGCTCGCGCCGGATTATCTCCGCATCGTCGGCTTCGGTCTCGCTTTAGGTTTATCGCTCGGACTGATTATTTTCATTGTCGTTACGCTTAACAGGAAACTCTCACGATGACCCGACCCAATATAACTCGCCGAATTCAGCGTCTATCGGGCGCACCGTTATGTTTGCTATTGTTGACGGCGGCTGGTCCGAGCTCTGCAATGATGAAGCACGGCAATATGATGATGGATGAAACCGGCATGATCATGAATGCCAATGCCGACAATTTACCGCGCGACTGCAAGGAAATTTCCGAAGATGTCGATATCGTGATCCGTGCGGGCCATGAGCATGCGCAAAAATTCCCCGGCAAAATGTTTGCGTTCGACGGGCAACAATGGGATGTCAAACCATGCAGCCGAATCAATATCACCTTCATCAACGACGACCAGATCCGTCATCAAATGATGATTCATGGACTGCCCGGTTATTTATACCCGGACGGCATGGTGCATTTGGAACTCTACGGCCGCGGGGAATTAAAAGCATCACTGATCGTTCCGTCGCGGCCTAAAACCTATCTGGTGCATTGCGAAATACCGCAGCACATGGAAAAAGGCATGAAGGCACAATTGAAAGTGAATGGTGGAGATGGCGACCTGCCGAGCATTCCTGGTATCAGCGAACCCGTCACGGCCGACGTGTATCCGGTCAACTGGAGTCAAACGACCTGGATCGCTTTGATCGTTTCGTTGACAATAGGATTGGCCGCACCGATTATTGGAGGCGTTTGGTTAAACAAGCGCTTAAAACTAAAAAAAGCTATCCACGATGAATAGCATTTAAATCTAACCAATGGGCTCTATGTGGCAAGCAGTAATTGCTTGAATTCGTCGGCCGTGCCCGGTGGACTAAAATAATAGCCTTGATAATTCGGACATCCCAACGTTTTCAGTAATTCGAGTTGATCATGAGTTTCGACCCCTTCGGCCACAACATTCAACCCCATATGCCGCGCCATCGCAATAATCGTATCGACGATCGACGCATCATCCTTTTCGGTACACATATCCTGAATGAAAGAACGGTCGATTTTCAGCACACTCAACGGTAAACGCTTGATATAGCGTAACGACGAATAACCGGTACCGAAATCGTCGATCGAGAAACGAATGCCTAACCCATGCAGTTCCTGCATAATTGCTATAGCCTTATCCAAATCATAAATCACGATATTTTCGGTGATTTCCATTTCCAGGCAATGCGCCGGCACCCCGGTTTTTTTCACGACTCTTTCAATACCACCAGTAAAATCGGCATCTCTGAATTGGCGCGGACTAATATTGATGCAAAGATGGTAATCGTCTTTCCAAATACCTTCGGCGACCCATTGAGCCAATTGATAACAGGCGGTTTCGAAAACCCATTGACCGACAATCGAAATCAATGCGCTGCTTTCTAATACCGAAATAAATTCATCGGGAGCGATAATACCCAGTTCGGGATGATTCCAACGAATCAGCACTTCCGCACCGCTAACCTGCCCATTATCGATATTGACTTGTGCTTGATAATAAAGTCGAAACTGGCGCTCCTCGATCGCCTTGCGCAATGCCACTTCCAATTTTAATTGCCGGCTTACCGCATCGCTCATGCCCTGCTTGTAAAAAGCGATGCCGTTGCGGCCTTGTGCTTTGGCATGATACATCGCGGTATCGGCATGTTGAATCAACTCGTGAGAACCACCTTCGAGTAATGGGAATAATGCAATACCGATGCTCGCGGTCACTTGAATCCGGTGACTTTCGGCATGAATAACCTTGGCGATATCCTGGCGGGATTTTTCGGCGATTTCCCCCGCTTTTTCAGCCGCCTTTACTTTATCGATAGGCAAACCACTTAGAATGATAATGAACTCATCGCCACCCAACCTGGCCACGACATCGTCACGGCGGACATTGGCTTTTAATGCTAATGCAATCTGCATCAATACCGAATCGCCGGCAAGATGCCCCAGGGTATCGTTGATTTTTTTAAAATGATCCAGATCAATAAACAAAACCGCGCCGGTTTCATTATGCCGCAGTGCCCTTGCAATTTCTCGCTCGAGTTCGTTATGTAATTGCGTTCGATTGATCAAGCCGGTCAATGAATCGTGATAGGCCAAAAACTCGATTTTTTCCTGAACTTTTTTGTATTCGCTGATATCTCGAATGATCGTGGA
>SLIO01000165.1 GCA_007135635.1 Methylomicrobium sp.
TATTGGGCAAAATCGTTGCCGGACCGGTGCGACATTCGATAGGCATTGCACCGATACAGCCATTACAGAGCAGGCCAAGCATCAATTGATTCAATCGCTTGCCAAGATGGATTCGCGTTTCGAGTCCAAAATGCACATCGTCGATCAACAAGCCAACATCCGCCCCTGCACGCCGGATCGAATGCCTTTTCTAGGCAGACATCCCGCAAATCCCAAGCTTTGGGTATTCAACGGTTTCGGCGCCAAGGGCAGCCTGCAAATTCCGTGCTATAGCCGTCATTTGGCCGATACCTTACTTAACGACGCAACCTTAGATAAGCACTGCAACATCCAACGTTATTATGAAACGCATTTCCTTGGTTCACGAAGCGCATAAAGCTTTACAGACTATACTGCAATCCGGCGATTACGCGATCGATGCCACAGTCGGCAACGGGCACGATACGCTGTTTCTGGCTCGGCATGTCGGTCCCGGAGGCATCGTGCTCGGATTCGACATTCAGCAAAGCGCGATCGATAAAACGCGGCGCAGACTCGAACAAGGAAAAATCGACACGCCGGTTGAACTGTTCAGGGTGAGTCATGCGGAAATGACAAACATGATTCACGCACAATTTCACGGTCGCATCAAAGCGGTCATGTTCAATCTGGGTTATCTTCCTGGCGGAGACAAATTGCTGATCACTCTAACCGATACGACGATTGCAGCCCTGAATCAAGCCCTTCGAATGCTTGCACCGGATGGTTTATTGACGATACTTGCCTATCCTGGCCATCCCGGCGGCGATCAAGAAGCCGATGAAGTCGACAAATGGTGCGCCCATTTGGATAGTTCTCGTTACAATAAGTCCTGCATCATTAGTCAGGTAAATCAAAATAATACCCCTCGTCTATACCTCGTTAAGCCAGCCTGAAATTCTAGAGCTCGAGTTAAGTGCTACTTAAGTTTTATATGCATCGCCTTTGACCGGCTATATCGATTCCTCTATACTGTAATATCGATACGATACTATAAAAACCATTAAGGAGAGAAAATGATGTACACGTTCAAGCCTGTCGCAGTGGCTTTAGTTTTAACGTTCGGTGCTTACACTCCCATCAGTCATGCAGAAGAAAGTTATCTTTCTCGAGTTGGCGATAAATTTTTAGGCGGTGTTGCAAATATGTTTACCGGCCTTGCTGAAGTGCCTAAAAACTTGATCGATGTAACCAATAAAACCAACCCGGTTGTCGGTGCGACAGGCGGATTGATCAACGGAACATTACAAACTGTAGGAAGAACTGCCTCTGGCGTTTTCGACATTATCACGAGTCCGATCCCAACCGAAAGTATGGTAGAACCGAAATATGTTTGGACGGAATTTGATCGCCCCACGTCATACGGCGGCACTTTTAAATAAGTTCAAAACTTACTCCCCGAACTTTTCGGGGAGTATCTTCTTGTTATCCTTGCTTGTTTTCCCTTGCCCAAACCTATCGCACTTAAATTTCCGGCATTAGAGTATGGAAGAAGAGAGGTGTTCTGGGATTTTGTCACATCCGTACTCACGCCTTCTTAGTCATTTATAGTCTTTGCTACAATACAAATACGCTAAACTAGATACCTCCAAAGTTACCCACAAAACCTGTGGATAACTCTGTGGATTCGTTGTTTTTTAATTCGCTAAAGCACCGGTTTTATTACGTTTCAATCAAATTGTCTAAAATCCATACAACACTTTATGCAACATGAAATCAATGACTTACACTAATAACATAAGTTTCAATCGGTTGCCGATACAAGCAAGATAAGCCTTTGATTGACTCTGTGTACAACTCGTAGCGACTCCGAACTATTGCCGCTCATCCCAGGCCTTTTCCAAACGCTTTTCCGAAACCGGATGCGGCGTTTTCAATTGCTGTGCGAATATCGCTACCCGAAATTCCTCCAGCATCCAGCGAAACGGCTCAATTTCGGGAATCACGCTATTTTTCTTGGCTCGGTTGGCGACATCTTTCCAGTAGCGCGTGCAATAACGTTGCACGAGCGGGATTTTGGGTGCATCGCCGGAGATTTTATCGAGACGATATTCGATCGCTTTCAAATAACGAGGAAAATGCTTAAGCTGGATTAACGGTGTATTGCGGATAAAGCCCGAATAAAGCATTAGATTCAATTGCTCGTTGATATCCTTGACCGAAGCATTGTTGGCTTGCAAGTGAACGATACGGCTTTTGATCGACATATAACGCTCGATGATTTCCAGAACGGTTTTTCCGGCTTCGTTCGCGAACGAAACCAACTCGCCCTTATGTTCCTGTAAACTTTGCTCAAATGCCTCTTGCGTTCTGATTAGGCGATCACCGACGAATAATTGCGAAAACACGGCACGCAACAAATCTTCCTTATAGGAAACGCCATAACAATTTTTTAAAATCGGATGCATAGGCAATTGATTGACGAGTAGTTCGGCAGCTGGTGAATATGGCATGTTCTTCGCCAGATATGTCGTTTCCTTTTTCAAGTACAACTGAAAAAGGCGCGTCAAACCGTTCTTGTGTTGACGATCAGACTTGTTACGCGTATCAAAAATCTTGACGCCGACCGAATCCCCTTCGTCGACAATTCCCGGGAAGCCGATGAACGACTGACCTTCGTGCATGAATTCATAGGTTTCCGGCAAATCGTCAAAGACCCATTGAATACAGCCTGTGAAATTCAATTCATCGGCGGCCTTTTTATCGAAACTGTCGCCGGCCTCGACGGCGTATTTATCCTGCAGTTTTTTTAAATCACGGCCGTAGTCAAGCAACTTGCCGTGCTCGTCGACGATGCGGAAATTCATCTTCAAGTGCTCGGACAAGGTTTCCGGATGCCATTCGGTCAACGGAATCGCTTCGCCGGTCAACTTACGCAAACGCGTACCGAGCCATTCATATAACGAACCCTTGAAATCTGGCTCGATCTCGAGGCATTGCTTAGCCGTTTGCGGCACCGGCACGAAATGCTTGCGCAACTGTTTCGGCAGCGACTTAATCAACGCGATGATCTTTTCTTCCAACATCCCCGGCACCAACCATTCGAACGGTTGCTCGTTCACTTGATTGAGTTGATGTACCGGAATGACCGTGGTCACGCCGTCTTCGTCATGTCCCGGCTCGAAGCGATATTGCAAATCGAAACGTAAACGCCCGACTTGCTTGCTGTCAGGAAAATCCCATTCGTTGATGAAATCATCCTGTTCTCGCGTCAAATCCTCCTTGGTCAGGAACAGAAATTTCGGATTCTCGCGCTCGACGCTTTTACGCCACTGATCGAACGTGATGCCGTTGACGACTGATTCGGGAATTTTTTTATCGTAAAATTGATACAGCCATTCCTCGTCTTCGATCAAATCGACACGCCTGCCTTTATGCTGAATATAACCGACTTCTTCGAGTAATTGCTGGTTGGCCTTGAAGAACAGTGCATTGGTCTGATAATCCTGATTAACAAGACCGAAGCGAATAAAGAAATTGCGGGCGGCCTTTGGGTCGACGTGCTCGTAAGGAATTTTACGCTTTGCCTGCAGTGTCAATCCGTATAACAGTGTGCGCTCGTAAATGCCACTGCGGCCGGCCTTCTTTTCCCAATGCGGATCGTAGTAATTACGCTTTATCAAGTGCCCGGAACAAGCCTCAATCCACTCTGGTTCGATACGGGCGACGGAACGCGCGTAAACTTTGCTGGTCTCGACCTGTTCGGCGGCCATAATCCATTTCGGACGCGTCTTGTGCAGACCAGAACCCGGAAAGATGAAAAACTTGAGTCCGCGTGCACCAAGATATTCGTATTGCTCGTGCCGGAAGCCGATGTTCGACAGCAATCCCGGAAGCAATGATCGGTGAATTTCGCCGTAACCGGCTTCGATTATGTTTGGCTTCAGCTTCAACTCGCCTTTGATCACCTGCATGATCTGCGCATGTATGTCGAACCATTCCTTCATGCGGACATAGGACAGAAACTGATCCTTACAGTATTTGCGCAGTTTGTTGTTCGACAGATGCTTTTTCTGCTCTTCGAAATGGTTCCAGAGATTTAGCAGCGTCATGAAATCCGATTCTTCATGACGAAAAACGGCATGTTTGGCATCAGCTTGCTGCATCTTGTCGGCCGGCTTTTCTCGCGGATCTTGAATGCTCAACGCTGCGACAATGATCGATACTTCATGAAGGCATTGATATTCGGTTGCGGCCAACAGCATCCTAGCCAATTTAGGATCGGTCGGCAATTTGGCCAGCTGCTTACCGACTTCGGTCAAATGACCCTGTTTATCGAGCGCATTGACCTCGTGCAGCATAGTCTTGCCGTCGCGGATCATCTTATCCTCAGGCGGTTCGATAAACGGAAAATCCTCTATATCGCCAAGTTTAAGCGCAATCATCTGTAAAATCACCGACGACAAGTTGGTGCGCAAAATTTCCGGCTCGGTAAATACCGGTCGTGCTTGAAAATCCTCTTCCGAATAGAGGCGAATGCAGATACCTTCCGCGACGCGGCCGCAGCGCCCTGCCCTCTGATTCGCGCTGGCTTGCGAGATACGTTCGATCGGTAGGCGCTGAATCTTGCTGCGGTGGCTGTAACGGCTGATGCGCGCGTGTCCGGTATCGATCACGCAGCGGATACCCGGCACCGTCAAGGATGTTTCGGCGACGTTGGTCGCAAGCACAATGCGCTGCCCGCCTTTCGGCTTGAATACCCGCTCTTGTTCGGCGACGCTGAGTTTCGAATACAACGGCAGAATTTCGTAGCCGGTCGGATGATGCTTGCGCAGCGATTCGGTCGTTTCGCGGATTTCCCGTTCACCGCTCAAAAAAATCAAGATATCGCCGCGCATATCACGCGACAATTCGTCGACCGCATCGAGAATCGCTTGCTGTAAATCGGCTGTTGTTTCGTCGTTTTCCTCGGCCTGTTCGATCGGCCGGTAACGGATTTCAACCGGATAGGTTCGGCCCGACACTTCGATAATCGGCGAGTCGTTGAAATGTTTAGAAAAACGCCCGGGGTCAATCGTCGCCGACGTCACGATCAATTTCAGATCGGGACGCTTCGGCAGCAACCATTTCATGTAACCGAGCAGAAAATCGATGTTTAGGCTGCGTTCGTGCGCCTCGTCGATGATGATCGTATCGTATTGATTCAAATAAGGATCATTTTGCGTTTCGGCCAGCAAAATACCGTCGGTCATTAATTTAACCAACGATTCCTTATGCGTTTGATCGTGAAAACGCACTTTATAACCGACCGATTTACCGACCGTCTCGCCCAGCTCTTCGGCAATCCGATCCGCGACGGTGCGCGCGGCGATACGGCGAGGTTGCGTATGACCGATAAATCCGGCAGAACCCCGAGCGATCGACAAACAGATTTTTGGCAGCTGAGTGGTTTTACCCGAACCGGTTTCGCCGCAGACAATTACAACTTGATGATTTTGGATCAATTGTGCGATTTCGTCTTTTTTGCCGCTGACCGGCAAATCGGGAAATGAAATGGTGGGAATCGATGCTCGGCGTTTAGCAAACAAGGCCGCCGATTTTTCGATACTTCCGGCTAAGGCGTTCAGTTTCTCGGTCGATTCTTTGCCATTTCTCATATCGCTGCGTAAACGGTCGAGTTGCCGTTTGAGAACATGCCGGTCTTGATTAAGACAGTTGTCTAAGCGTTTGGAAAGTTGTTTGAATTGTGCGTGTGTGGGCATCCGCTTGTAGGCGATAAAAAAACGACATTATAACGTTAAAAACATTTGGCAAAGTCTTCTTTCTAAATCAATGGATCGAAGCCTGAGTTTGGCGTCAATATAAGAATTGCTAAGCAAATATTTTTGAGTATGTTACTATGGATCTTGTAAGGTCTTAGCGTGAGATCTGCTCATGGCAAGACTCTACACCGGCTAAAGCTAGACAAGACGCTCTTTTGCGGCATCAGGTTTGCGAAACACGCGTCTTACCCGCGATTGTAATCCCGAGGTTTTAGCAATAGCCAAAATTATTAACTCACAAAAGGTAAACTAGAACATGAAATTTTTAAAACAGATCGTCATCGCTCTCGCTGTCACGTTTTCCCTAGGAGGCTTTACTCAAGTCATGGCTGCAGGAAAAATTGAAAACGCAACACCGGAAGAAGTTGGTGCATCTATTGCCAGCGCTGCGAAAAACTCTGAAGATGCCTTGGCAGCACTGAAAAACGGCGAATCTGACGAAACTGTGTTGGATCTGATTGAAGCAGCCCGTCAAGACTCTAAACGCATCGAAGTCGGTAGACTCGATGTTAAAAGAACTAGAGCTGCTGGTCATTTGAAAAATGCACGTAGCGCCATCAGAAAAGGCGACAAAACTAAAGCCGAGGCTTCATTAGTCGAGGCCGTTAAAGGCTACCAAGAAGTTAAAGCCGAATATTAATTTAGGTTAAACCGTCGCTTGGGCAACTATAGGTTGCCCAAGCTTTGCCTAGTTCCGCAAGTTTCAAATAATGTTATTGCATCGAAAGCCTTCATTTCACTTAATCTCCCTTCCTTAAAATTCCGCTCTTTCCTCGACCACCTGTTTTGAGGTTTGGATTGACTCAAAAGTCTGCTAAAATTGCGTCCTTTTTACTGCTCATAACAAAGGATCGCCATGTTGGAATTCCATAATGTTTCTGTCATCAAAAAAGCCAACGTCTACCATAATGGTAATGTTACGAGTCGTACCATTAAATTTGCGGACGGCACCATTAAAACCTTGGGCTTTATGTTGCCGGGAGAATACACTTTTAACACCGCCGATAAAGAATTGATGGAAATCATCGACGGCGAACTCGAGGTATTATTGCCAGGCTCCGAGCAATGGCTAAACGTTAAGGGGGGCGAAAAGTTCGACGTTCCTGCGAATGCGCAATTTAAAATAAAAATTAAAAGCCCTACCGATTATTGCTGTTCTTATTTCAAATAAGCCGAATTTAGGTTACTCGGTCTTTACCGGAAAGATCGACAACACCCCGGTTGGCAACTCCGAAGACATCGATGTCATAAGCTATCTTTGCGTAATAACTGTCATGCTGATGCCCGTGAAAAATTTTCTTAACCCCCATTGCCTTCGCTATATCATCGATGGCGCTAAAGCCGTATTCATGGCAACCGGGCGCTTCATGCGTCACTAATATATCGGCTTTGATGCGCTTTAATGATTCCACTTCGTCATGCCAAATCGCTGATTTCAACTTAAGCGATAATCCATTTTTTTTGATATGCCTAGGCTGGTTGGCAAGATAATGGGCTTGGTTTTTCCACTGAGGCTTTCTCGGTGGATACCAAACACGCCCTAGGAATATTCCGCCTAAACCGGCGATGCGCAGCCCGGCGATTTCATGAACTTTTAAATGAAGGCCGTATTCAGCTAACGCCGAGTTAAAAAGATGATGATAGCGGTGCGGAAAGTCGAAATCGTGATTGCCGGGAATCCACCAAATTTGTGTCATTCCAAAAACCGCTTCCAGATAGTGTTCGGGTGGCTGATCTAAATCACAATCACCCAACAGAACCACTGCTTCCGGTCGGCTATTCAACACGGCATTAATTAAGGGTTGAAAATCACCATGAGGATCCCCGGCAAATAAAATCCGACTATCCCGGTTCATAGAATCTTGATGGACATTTTGATTACATCACTTCATATAGGAAAGGAGCCGATTTTGACGTGTGGAGGTAATTCGAGCAAGTGAAATCGCTACAAATAAAAGGCTATCAATTACAAGCCTGACAAGTTATCCAGAACACGCATGATGTCGGCCTCCGAATGGTAAAAATGCGGTGAAAAGCGAACTCCTTGCCCTCTTAATGCACAAACGATACCGCAGGCTTGCAATTGCTCAAACAACACCTTGTTTGTCACTGTCTTATGTCTAAATACGACAATGCCTGATTTCAAAATTCTAGTTCGGTGGCTAATCAGTTCCAAGTGTTCATTTTGCATGACGCCCTCAGCAAGCCGGTCGGCATTAGCTATAACCGCCGCTTCGACACGGTCCATGCTAGTTTCTAATAACAGCGACAAACTAGCCGATAATGCGTGAATCCCCAGCATATTGGGGCTACCGCACTCAAATCGCTTGGCGCCAGGGTGAATTTCCCAGGGTTGATTTTCATAATTATGGACGTGTTTGATCATGTGCCAGCCGAATTGAGTCAATTGCAATTGCTCTCGGGCAGCCGGATGCGTATAAAAAACACCCAGGCCTTCCGGACCGCACATCCATTTATGACCGTCGGCCATTACAAAATCGGCTTGATAGGCTTGCACATCGAATTCAACGGCGCCCAAACTTTGAATCGCATCAATGCAAAACAGAATACCGTTGGCTTTACAAAATCGGCCTATTTTTTCCAAATCCAGGCGTAAGCCGGAAGCGAATGCTATCGAACTCACAGTCAATAGCCGTGTATTGTTATCGACTAATGCAAATAGCGCCTCTTCCGGAGCGGAA
>SLIO01000278.1 GCA_007135635.1 Methylomicrobium sp.
AGTGTATTGGAAAGCAATCATTGACTCTTTCCTAAAGGGTTTATGTAGTAGGAAAGAGAACCGTTTCAACTGCTAACGCGAACATAGCCTTAATAATTATGATAAACAACGCAACTAACATAGTGATTCATGAGCAATGACACTCCACGAATCTTCATCGCCCGATTTTCGCAACACACGAGAGAAAAAATCGTATGGGTTATTTCGCAATAAGCAAAAAAATCGGGAGGCCGATGAGGTCGACACTCAGTTCCGACACGTTTGGACGGAAGCCGATGTCAAACTGACCGGTTCGCATTTTTAGCCGATTTCCAAGAATAAATACCCCGGATGGCACAGACTGATTGCCCCTATGCAAGACGCAAAAACAAGCGTGTATTGGGTATCTTAAATAGTGAAATTACTGCTTATTGGCCTTAACAAGTTATTCACAAAGCCTGTGGATAACTTTGTGTATATTTTGATGATTAATGCTATCAACCCGCACCAATATTACGACTCGGTTAAATTGACCGATTTTTTATCCATTCTATTAATGCTTGATATTTAATAACTTATAAAAAAACACCTAACTTAACCCAGATAAATACATCCCAGATTTTGCTGCCGTCTTATTCACGTCAATTTGCATAAAAGCGGCTCATAAAGCCCAAGCCATTCACTATCGCTTGATGGCCAAACGCTTGGCTAATCGATGAAGGTTCCCTCGATCAACCCCTAGACGGCGTGCTGTTTGCGCCCAATTACATCCCGATTCGTCGTAAGCGGTCATTATCAATTGCCGTTGAAAGTCATCAACGGCCTGCGACAGCGAAAAATTTTTACGATCCGGCATAACCGGCTCGAGTTGTGTAGCCGCATCATGTTTCTCGGCGAGATCCAGATCGCCCGGTTCCAGTATCACCGACCGTCCTCGTATCGACGAGGCCCTGAGCACTGCTCGTAATATCACATGTTCCAATTCTCGAACATTACCCGGCCAGCGGTAGCTTTGCAGGACATCAACAGTTTCAGCGGCCAACCCGACGCGAACAAGACCTAAACGCACCCTGGCCTGATTAAGAAAAAACCGGGCCAGCACAGCAATATCGACGATACGCTCGCGTAGCGGGGCAACATGCAAAGGATAGACGCTAAGCCTGTGATACAAATCAGCGCGAAAACGGCCTTCCTTAACCTCCTCGGCCAACTTACGGTTCGTGGCGGCAATGATTCGCACATCGGCCCGATGAATCTTATCGGAACCGATGCGCTGAATTTCACCGAATTGCACCGCACGCAACAATTTTGCCTGGATCGTCAAAGGCAATTCGCCGACTTCGTCCAAAAATAGCGTCCCACCCTTAGCTAATTCAAACTTACCAGCCCTATCGTTATTCGCGCCACTGAAGGCCCCCTTCACATGACCGAATAATTCGCTTTCGGCCAACGACTCGGGCAAGGCCGCACAGTTGACATAAACTAACGCTTGATCCGCTCTCGATGAGCGAGCATGAATAATCCGCGCAATAACCTCCTTACCGACTCCTGTTTCGCCAAGCAGCAGCACGGTCAAGTCAGAGCCGGCGACGATATCGATTTCGCCGCTCAGTTTTTGCATGACTGGACTTTCACCCAAGATTTGATTGCTGCGTTGCAGATTTTCATTGACCAGTTCACTGGCAACCAGCTCTCGGTGTTTCGCCAACTGTTCCAACCGATTGATATAAGACTCATAACGCAGCGACACCGTCGCCAGCGCGGCAAATATACGAAATACGCTATCGTCGATATGATCGAAGGCACCGGACTCCAACGAATCCGCGGACAGCACTCCAAATAAGGTGTTTTCATTATACAAGGCACAACCGACACAGGAATGAACGCCGTTCGCCCCCTGCGCATCGGTGCTGAGCAGGCCGTCATAAGGGTCGGGCCTTGGATCATTAACCGGAAAACGTACCGGCACTCGCGATTGCATGATGACCGATAATCGCGGATGAAACTCCGGTTGAAACTGCATATCGAGAACTTTAGAAACCAGACCCCGTGTCGCCACCGGAATCAATAAACCATCTTGATAACGCAAGAGGGCGCAAGCATGATTACCGGTAATTCTGGCAAATACATTCAAAAATTCGGTATAACGCTCACTCATCGACAAATTAGCCGTCAAGGTGAGCACTACTTCGCGGATGGCATTATCCATTTCAACAATCCCAGACTGATCTTCTCAAAATATCGTGTTATTTAGACTCTTCATGAGTCAATATAACATGGATCTATTCTCCCCCCCTATCCCGCCGTCACTGAGCCGGCATAAAGCAAATCCATTTACTCCCTTTTGATTGAAAAACCGTCTAAGAATAAAAGCTAGGGGATGTGTCTATCGAGAACCGCCGTAAACCCATCCATGGGGCTTGACGGCAGTGCTCGAACGCCAGGTATGGCTTGTATTAGGGCAATGCAGGGCAGAAAAATGCTCCTGCATTTTCTGCATTCGTTACATCCCTGTAACTCAGCAATTGCCGAGGAGCAAAAATCTGCCCTGCTGCCGACATCCTCGCTAGCCACACCCCCCATACCTTCATAAAGTTAACCATTATTTGAGTATAAAGGGAGTAGCTTAACTTAGGACCCATTTCATCAACCAGTGTCATTATAACAACACACCCCGACACCTCGAAGAAATACCCTCTATTATTCAGTAATATACAGAATGGCTCAATAATTGCTTTACCAATCCTCAAACAATGACGGAATATTCCAATCAACACTCTTAATTTTTTTCCATTCCGAAATCGCCAGCCAGTACCGTGATTTATAGCAACCGAATAACTCAAGACAAGAATTCACCAATGTCAGAATCTATTGTGAACGCGGCGTTAAGGCCTAACATAACAAACATCCTTGACTTCGGTTACGGCGCACTTTTTATTCGTTTGTGCAAACTGCCGCACAATCGCATCTCCGGCATCATGACCGGCATCATCATGTTATTACTTCTATTAGTGCTCTCCGGTTGCCTAGCCCCACCGATCAAAGCACCAGCTTATAAAACCGCGAAATTACGGCAAATCCTCGTCTTGCCGATCGAAACGCCGCCGCTCGAAGTCATCCCCGACCCCATTGAGAACCGCCTACCGGTGCAGCGTCATTTCCCAAACATGGAGATCGCAACGCCATTGACAAAAAGGATCTATCTCAATCCAGGCAACCTGCTAGTCTCGGGATTAATCAGCAATGATGATGTCGTTGCAGAGTTCGCCTTCGATAAAGATAAAGTATCGCATCGCCCCTCACTAGCCCCCATCGATCAACATTATTGGCTACCGAGCCTAGCCTTGGCTGAAAAATTGGTCACGCAATTAACTTTTAACAACATCAAACCCCAATTGAGTAGCCATTATTATCGCCTAGCCAGTTCCACGACACTGCCGAGCAGCGACCCCGTAGATTGGCGCAGAGCGGACAACGCATGGAACGAGCAAACACAATCTTCGGTGGACTACCGTTCGATAAAGGGCTCGACCGATTTTGACGCCGTTCTCGAAATCGGCATCGGACACTACCGGATCTTCGAAGGTCAAACAGCGCTAGAGATTCTCATGCGGTTCGTCGACTGCGGACACGGCAATATCGGATTACCGCTTCGAAAAACGACTGCACATCCATCTAAAATACCCTTCGTCGAAGCCCCGCCGGTCAATGCTCAATTTTAGCTTTGATTCGATACTTTAATAGATTCACAATATCTATGCTTTAGGCAGTAATGAGCATCATTTACGCGAAAAGCCTGAAAGGGTGGCGCTTTGTCTTGTTCAACGGCTGCCTAGGCTTGAGCCATGCCTTGGTGCTATTCAATGCCGGGGCCTACATCGCGATGCTGCCCCGCGTCGCCGGAGGCCTCGGCATTCCGTTGAGCTATGCCACTTGGACGCAAACAGACTACATGATCGGCCTGGCACTGGCATTTCCGGTCGGCGGCTGGCTATCGCGGCGGATCGGCGAATACCGACCCTTTGTCGCGGCCTTTACGGTTTTTGCGCTGGCCTCGCTGGTTTGCGCCTACAGCTCGTCTTTTTATGCTTACTTGGCGGGGCGAATCGTCATGGGTTTTGCCGGCGGACTGACTCTACCCCTAGGGCAATCGCTGCTGATCAAGGAGTTTCCGGATAAACGCAAATCGGTAGGCATCGGAATCTGGAGCCTATTTACCTTGACGCCATTCACTTTCGCTCCCCCGCTGGGCGGCTTGATCGCCGATACATTGGGTTGGCGCTGGTTGTTTTGGATCAACATACCAGTCGCACTCGTGATTGCAGGAATAATCGGCTCACTGCTCTATCAGCGAGGTTACAAGCGGATCTGGCGGCGTTTCGACTTCACCGGCTTTATTTTAATAACCGTGATTCTAGGTTGCTTGCAATCGATTCTAAATCTCGGAAACGACTGGGATTGGACGAACTCGCCGTTGATCGATGCCTTGATCATCATCATGGCGATCAGCCTCGTCTATTGGATCGTTTGGGAGCTCGGCGCACGCTACCCGTTTTTGGATATCGGACTGTTCGCGCATCGCAACTTCACAATCGGCGCCCTATCGCTGTTTCTGGGCTTTCTTTGTTTTCAAGGCCTGCTGTCGATGCTGATCGTGCAACTGCAAATAACCCTAGGCTACTCGTCATGGCTGGCCGGACTGGTGTTTCTGCCGATGGCGATTTTCGCGAAACCGATGGGCGGCCTATTCCATGAAATCATCAAACGCTTCGATGCACGCTTACTGGCTTCTTTTAATTTACTCGGCTTCGCCGCGACTTATTTCTGGCTCAGCCGCTTCGATGCGACCGATGCCTATGCCGAACTGTTCTGGCCCAAACTTTTGGAAGGCATTTGTCTCGGCAGCTTTTTCGTACCTTTGACCGCACTGATGCTGCACGGCCTGCCTCCTGAACGCCAATGGCGTGCCGTCGAATTGGCCGCTCTGATGCGAATTGCCGGAGGGGCGTTCGGAATCACGCTGCAAACCATCATCATCTATCAACGCAAGCCGCTGCATATGACCCGGATAGCGGAAATCCTGACGCCGCTCGACCCTCGCTACGATCAAGCCTTGGAACCCTTGCGCACGGCCGGTCTGTCCGAACAGCAGGCTTTCATTAAATTGGCCAAAATCGCCGAGCGCGAATCGGTACTCAACGCCATGAACGATGCTTATTGGCTGGCCGGTTGCCTGTTCGTTGGCTTGTCGATATTGGTTTGGTTCGCTTATCCGACCCAACAGCCGGCGAAACCGACTGCCGCTCGCGCACTAAGGCGCAAGGCTCAAGAAGCATTATCGGAGGGTCCATGAAAGGCAAATCGGCCAAAACTCGACCCGCCAGCGTTTGCCTACTGAGCTGCACTCTATTGATAGCCGGTTGCGCGTGGTTTCCCGAAAGTACGCAAAGGGCCAAGATGAATGATTTACCCGATATCGGTCGTACGCTCACTACAGCGCAACAACGGCTACCAGCGACCGATCGATGGCCGGATCCGGCCTGGTGGGATATCCTCAACAATCCGCAATTGCAATCGCTGATCGAAACCTCGCTCGCCGACAACCCTGACCTAAAAGCCACTGCGGCCCGGCTAAGCCAGGAGCAATCTATGGTCGATGCGCAAGCCGCCGAATTATATCCAACCGTTCATGCCAACATCACATTCAATGCACAGCGATTCTCCGCAAACAGCGTGCAGGTCAAATTCGCCGGAGAAAACTTTCGGCACATGCTGATCAATCCGTTGATTCTTCGCTACCACCTGGATTTTTGGGGACGCGATAAAGCCGCGTTGCAAGCCTCGGTCGGCCGTGCCGTTGCCGTCGAAAACGAACTGGCCGACGCCAAACTATTGCTATCGCCCACCGTCGCGAAAGGCTATTTCGACCTGAGCGAAAGCGCCGAAAAACTGACATTAATACAACAAATCGTGCAACACAAGGGAGCCTTGTTAAAACTCGAACAGACTCGGCTTGGTCGAACGCTCCGCCCCATTGACTAACGGTATCGAATTGAATGCGGCCCGGGAAATCGAAGCCGCTTTTCGCGCTAAGGTCGACCTACAGCGCCATTTGCTCGCGGCGCTCGCCGGAAAAGGACCCGACTGGGGACAGAGCATCGTGGTCGACTCCAGCTTATTTCCGAAGCGTTTGAGCTTGCCGGCCGATCTGCCGTTGGGCCTGCTCACGCACCGTCCCGATATCGCCGCGGCCCGACTGCATGCCGAAGCCGCCGCCGAAGAAATCAAAGTTGCCGAAACCGCTTTTTATCCGGACGTCAACTTGATCGCATTTACCGGACTGCATAGCGTCAGCATGACCGACGTTTTGCTGCAAGTTGCAAGTCTGGCTTATGCTGTCGGACCCTCGATCGAATTTCCGATATTCGAAGGCGGCCGCCTGCGCGCCAATTTGACTTTTCAAGAGGCTACTTATGATGCGGCGGTGGAACGCTATAACGCCAGTTTGCTGCATGCCGTACAGGAAGTCGCCGATGCCTTGACTCGCTGGCAGGAAATCGAAGCCAGATTGACTGAACAAAAACAATCGTTGGAGGCGGCGCTGACCAACGCGCACCTCGCGCAAGCCCTAAATCGAACCGGGCTCAACAATCGTAGCGATTTGCTAGAAGCCCGAATTCAGGTTTTGGATCAACGCTACCACTTGGCGTCGCTCGAAAATGAACAATTCAAAACCGCAGTGCAACTACTTAAAGCCTTGGGCGGCGGCTATACCGAAAACGATAAATTATGACGACCGCTGTACCAAAAAAAATCCGCCCCAAAGAAATCATCCGCAAACGTAACCGCCGACTGAAAGGCGTAACGCTGGCGATGTTGCTGGCAGGGCTCAGCTTTTTCGCTTATTGGTGGTATACGAATCGGGATTGGGTCAGTACCGACGATGCCTTCGTTGCAGGACATCTAATTACGGTCAAGGCGTTGACCGAAGGCATCATCGTCGAAGTCGCAGCCGAAAACACCCAGGCCGTACAAGCCGGCGACCTATTGATTAGACTCGACGGCAACCATGCCGAAATCGCCTTACAACAAGCCAAGGCCGAATTGGCCGAAGCGGTCAGAAATATCGTCACGCTGAAAGCTCAAATAGACACGCTTAACCATCGCGTTATTGCCCGGCAAGCTTCGTTGGCACCGGTTCGCCACGATCTCAAGCGTTACGAAAGCCCCCGCTTCAAAGGCGCAGTATCCGAACAACAAATGCAAAACGCCCGCGACCGACTGCGTGAATTGGAAGCTGCGATCGGCGAAGCCGAAGCGGAAAAATCGGGTATCCAAGCTCAATTGCTCGAACCCGACATCGAAAACCATCCGTCCGTCGAAAAAGCCAAGAGCCGTGTCAAAAAAGCCTATTTGGATTATCGGCGCAGCAACATCTTCGCGCCGGTATCGGGCTATGTTTCCAATCGCCGCGCGCATGTCGGCGATCATATCAAGTCCGGTATGCCGTTAATGGCCATTGTGCCGCTAGACGAAGTCTGGATAGAGGCCAATTATCTCGAAACCCAAATCGCTTCTATCCGCCCCGGCCAATCCGCGGAAATCAAGATCGACGCTTACGGCAGCGAAAGGCTATACCATGGCACCGTGCAAGGCATAAACCCCGGAACCGGCAGCGTATTCGCGGTACTGCCGACCAACAACGCCACCGGCAATTTCATTCATATCGCCGAGCGCGTGCCGGTCCGCATCGGCCTTGACCCGAAAGAAATACAAGAACACCCGCTGCAACCGGGACTATCGACACTGACCCGCATCAACATTAGCGAAACGGGAGAGCCACTCTTGACCTCGAACGCAGGCACCCGAACCGAGTTTTATCGCACCACGATCTACGACAACGAACTGGAAGAAGCCGAACGATTGATCCGCGAAATCATCCATAAAAATCAACCCACCAACAATCGCTTAAACGAATAATGACGAATTACGTTCGATTCTTAAAATCATTTCACGAAAATCGGCTAAGTCTCACTTTAGGTTGATGAATTCCAGTTACCCACAAAACCTGTGGATAACTCTGTGCATATCTTGATAATGAATGCTTCGATGCCGCGAAATTATTACGGTTTTGTTAAATTGATTACTTTTTATACAGCCTGCATAGCTTATTTATATCAATAACTTACGAAACAATACCGGTTTCTGTAAGTCCTTGATTTATGCTTTGCGGTCCGGAAATCGATTAATGCACTCGGTGTGCATAAGCCGGTAACGGTCAAGTCATTTTTTGATTTTTTTGCAATCGACAAGCATTAACTTAACTGCAGCAGTTAGTCCAGTAAAACCACGAAATACACGGAAGTAATCATATGGTTACATAAACCTCTTAAACCACCCATTGGGTGAACAGATTAGAAAGTATAACTAATTGAATATTTTCGTGATTTTTGTGTATTTCGTGGACAAAATGCTTTTTTA
>SLIO01000489.1 GCA_007135635.1 Methylomicrobium sp.
AGGGACAGCCGCCGTCGAGCCTACAGGGACGTATTCACGGCGTCCTGTCGGGCGAGTGACCGTACCCTCCCCACCAGAGAACTTTCATTTGCCGGGGCGATGGCTAGGCCTTCATGAACGTTACGGTGAACTTACTGCATGAGCTGAAAGATTTGCAGGTAGAGCTTATAGCGCAGCCGGAAAAAGGTGATCTCATTCAAGGCACAGGTGGACTGAGAAAAATCAGGATGGCTACCGGTGGACAAGGAAAGAGCTTAAGCGTCCGAATTATATATTTTTTAGCGACAGCTGAAATCATTAATTTGGTTCTGGCTTACCCAAAGAATGTTAAAGATAGCCTGAACCATACAGAGAAATATGAGCTGAAGAAATTAACCAAGTTGCTTAAAAGCGAGGTTTAATATGAGTATTTTTAATGATTTGAAAGCCTCACTTGAAGAGGCTGTTGAGATTAAGCAAGGCAAGAAACCAGCGTCACGAGTAACCCGGTATGATGTTGCTAATGTGAAAGCGCTTCGAGCTAAGTTGAATGTATCTCAGCAAGAGTTTGCTGATGCTTTGGGGACTAGCGTTGATACTATAAAGAGCTGGGAAAACAAACGACGAAATCCAACAGGTCTTGCCGCTAAGGTGTTAGCGACCATTCAAGACAATCCAAATTATTTCCACGATCTTGCGGCTCATTAAAACTCGACTATAAATAACTGAAAAAAATAACTGGGGTCCGATACAAATTATTTCAAAGGACGGCATTTAATTTGTATCGGGCCCTAGTTATTTGTTTTGATTCAGACATTCGGTCCGGGGTTATTCGGTTTTTATGAACCTGCCGATGACTGCTGCGTTCGACAATCCTCGGCGCAGATCGGTGCTGTTGATATCCAACGCCTGCCCTAAGATGCCGCTGCCGATCACGACCCGCTCGTAAGTAAACAGGCCTTCGTCGATCAAGACGCGAACATTCTCGGGTAATGCGATCGGCGGCACCGCACCGATTGGAAAACCGGTCGCCGCTAAGACTTCGTCTGCTTCAGCCATCGTCAAACGGCGTTCGTTCAACTGTTTACGCAACACACCCCAATCGGCCCGACCGCCGCCTGCGACCGCGAGCAATACGAAATCACCGGAACCGGTTCGAAATAAAAGACTTCGAACGATTCGCCCCGGGTCCTGTCCGATGGACAAAAGCATGTCTTCGAGCGAACGGACCGGTTTTTTGTCCGGGTCTAGCGGAATTTCCATCCATTCATAATGTATTTGACATTCGTCCAGATGCCTTGTAATGGGAGAGCTCAATTGTTCGATCATAGGTCGCTCCTATTGCTCTTGAATTCGGGGGTTTAACCATGTTAAACATGAAGCTTCGAAGATTTGGCTCATCGATTTTCTGAATCTTTTCTTCATTACCTTCATGTTCCTCGCCGTGAATTGCTTTTTTGACCGCTCTCAGTCTTGCAAGGCCTCAAGCGCTTCGGCTTTTTGTTCGACCGACCACAATTTTTCCAATTGATAAAATGCACGCGCTTGATCAGTCATCAAATGAACGATCACATCACCTAAATCCAACAATACCCAATCCGCTCCGATACCGCCTTCTAGCCCTAAGGGTTTTTGCCCGTTTTCCTTGACTTTCTCCGACACATAATCGGCCAAGGCATTGATATGTCGATCGGATGTTCCGGTTGCTAATACCATGTAATCGGTGACGCTAGTCTTTCCGCGCACGTCCAAGACGGTAATGTTGTGACCTTTTCTTTCGTCCAACACGTCCTGGACTATTTTCAATAACGCTTCTGTTTGCATTCAAATTCCTGTTAAATTGGCGCCGAATTAGCGCTGATAAAGTTTATGTTGTCGGATGTATTGTATGACGGACTCGGGCAATAAAAAACCCGGGTCTCGATGTTTAGCGATGATTTGCCGAATGGCGGTTGCGGAAATTTCGAGACGGGTAACCGACTGAAAAAATAAATACCCTGCAGAATGCTCATTCAGGACTTGGCGGCTTTCAGTCAAACGGCTGGTCAAAAGCGCGTCGATTGCCTGCTCATTAAAACCCGGCCGAGTCATCACAACCACATGCGCGAATTCAAACAGGCGTTGCCACTGGTACCAGTCGGTAAGACCTGCAAAGGCATCGGCGCCGATGAACAACAATAAAGGCCGGTCGCCGATTTCGACACGCAAGGAAGCCAATGTTTCGACCATATAAGAAGGTCCACCTCGGTCCATCTCGCGGGTATCGACCGTCATACCCGCACGCCCTACTAATGCCAATTCCAGCATACGTAACCGCATCGATGCGGGCACCGAAGGACTATCCCGATGAGGCGGAATGAAGCAGGGAATCAAGCGAATTTCGTCCAATGCGAAAGCCTCCTTGACTTCTAGGGCGGTCCGCAAATGACCGAAGTGAACCGGGTCGAACGTGCCTCCGTAAATACCTATCATTTATTGCCGAATATGGCCATCGCCGAGCACGATGTATTTGAGCGTGGTTAAGCCGGTTAAGCCGACCGGGCCCCGCGCGTGCAATTTGTCGGTGCTGATGCCGATTTCGGCACCAAGCCCGTATTCGAAACCGTCGGCAAAACGTGTCGAGGCGTTGACCATGACCGAACTGGAATCGATTTCTCGTAAAAAACGTCTGGCCAGCGTGTAATTTTCGGTTACGATCGCGTCGGTATGTGCGGATCCATACCGATTGATATGCTCGATGGCTTCATCGAAACCAGCAACCACTTTGACCGACAGAATCGGCGCAAGATATTCGGTTTGCCAGTCTTCCTCGACGGCCCGCTTGCAATTCGGAATCAGCGAGCAGCTTTTCAGACAACCGCGCAGTTCAACACCTTTCTCTTGATACTTCGCCGCCAAGCCGGGCAGAATTTTCGAAGCGATACTCTCATGAAGCAGCAGCGTTTCCATCGCATTGCAAACACCGTAGCGGTGCGTCTTTGCATTAAAAGCGATCGCGACGGCTTTATCGGGATCGGCTTCGCTGTCGATATAAACATGACAAATGCCGTCCAAATGCTTGATCACCGGAATCGTTGCTTCTTTCGAAATCCGCTCGATCAAACCTTTGCCTCCACGCGGCACGATCACATCGACGAAATCCGACATCGTAATCAATTCACCAACCGCCGCACGGTCGGTCGTTTCGATCACTTGTACTGCCTCGGCAGGTAAGCCGGCCCTTTTCAAGCCTTTAGTAATACATTCAGCGATGGCCTTATTCGAATGGATCGCCTCAGACCCGCCCCGAAGAATACAAGCATTGCCGGATTTCAAGCAAAGTGCGGCCGCATCAACTGTGACATTGGGTCGCGACTCGTAAATAATGCCGATCACACCTAACGGGACGCGCATCTGACCGACTTGAATACCGGAGGGCCGATAAGTCATATCGTTGATTTCGCCGACCGGGTCGGGTAATGCCGCGACTTGTTGTAATCCTTCAACCATCCCTGCGATGACTTTGTCCTTGAGTTCCAGTCGATCTAATAACGCTGCATCGAGCCCATTGTCGATACCTGCTTGAACGTCCTTGCGGTTTTGTTGAATCAAATAGTCCCGATTTTTTTCTATTTCGTCGGCAATAGCTAGCAAGGCCGAATTTTTTGTTCCGGTATCGGAACGGCTCAGCGCTCTACCGGCTTTTCTAGCCTCACGGCCGAGCGATTGCATGTAATCTGTGATGTTCATTATTGAAAAAATCTAGTGTTAAATAGGTTTAACAGCGGTAACCAAGGCATTGACTCTCATGCGATGATTTAAGGCAATATCGGCAAAACCGGCTTCCTCCAACTGCTTTATCGAAACACCTTCGCGCATTACGTGATTTTCGGATTCATCGTTTATCAAATGGATGATCCATTGCTCAAGCAAATCCGGTTTATTTTCAGCAATCAACACATCGAAAAACCCGCTAACTTCTTCTTGAACATTGCGGGTATGCTCGAAAATATCGTCCAATCCATAACGATCGCCATTGATAAATTGACCGCCGGGTTTTAAAACTCGAAAAATTTGTTCAATGACGCGCTCGCGATAACTGTGTTCGAAATTATGAACCGTGTAAGCCGTTGCCAAAACATCCGTGCTGTTGTCAGGAAGCGTTGTCAATGCATTGTAAGCATCATCAAGTTTGAAAAATAAACGTCCTTTATCGACCCATTGCTTTAGGTTTTCCCTAGCTTGATTCTGCATCGTCGGCTCGCTATCGATGCTCGTAACTACTATATCATCGCTGGACGACAAAATAGCCAGCGTCGTAATACCGGTGCCGCCGCCTAGCTCAACAACACTCAACGGCCGCCCGGCTTTTTCAGCATAAAGCTTAACTGCTTGGCCGACTATTTTGCTCATTTCGGCCGACAATGGACTCATCCGCTGCAACATGTCGTAATCACGCCCAATAATACCGGAAAACATGGCGTCGTAAGGACTACCATTACTCATGTTTTTTACCTTGTTGCCTGAGTTCGTAGGCCGCTAACTGTTCGGGAGTCGCTTCGGTTTGATGGCGATTCTTCCAATCGGTATAAGGCATGCCATAAATAATTTCTCGAGCTTTATCGTAATCGAGCTCGACACCCTTTTCTTTAGCGGCTGCGGCATACCACTTAGCCAGGCAATTACGGCAAAAATCGGCCAGAATCATTAGGTCGATATTCTGGACTTCCGGATGGCTTTGGAAATGCTCAACCAAACGTCTGAATGCGGCCGCTTCGAGCTCTGTTTGAATTTGCTTATCCACAATAACACTCCTAAAAAAATATTTTATTCTACCAGAAAGCGATTACCGAGCATGTACATTCCAGCAGATTAATTCTACAATAGCGTTTACTTTTCCTTTGAATTAATGCCTTGACATGGAAATCCATGTAAGTTCGCTTAATTATTCGGCGCCTAAATTAATAAGCCCGCATCATGCAGGACAGCAGGATACTGTCCAAAATCAACCCGAAAATAAGCGCGCAAATTCCGATAATCCGTTACCAACCCCGAAAACTGCAAATCAGACGCCCGAGCAAGTAGAACAGCTGTTAGCCGATGCCGGATTATCGGATTTATCCATGCTTAACGCCGATCGTACCGAAAACCCCATCAACACACGATTATCAAATGCCGTCAATGCTTACACCACAACCCTTAACCAGCCGATGCAAGATCAGCGCGCTCAATTGGTAGCCGGTATTGATTTTTACGTATAAACCCATCAATTGAATCGACATGAAGCAACTTTTTGAATTTTTCCCTATCATATTATTTTTTATTGCGTTTAAACTTTACGATATTTATATAGCCACGGCTGTAGTTATTGTCGCAACAACCCTTCAAGTCGCCTTCACTTGGTTTAAATATCGAAAAGTCGAAACGATGCAATGGGTCACATTGGGGCTGATTCTGGTGATGGGCGGCGCGACAATTTATTTGCAAGACGAACAATTCATCAAGTGGAAATTAAGTATTGTCGAATGGCTGTTCGGCCTGGCTTTTCTGGCCAGCCAGTTCTTCGGCGAAAAACCATTTATCGAGCGCATTATGTCCGCCAATATCACATTACCTTCGCTGATCTGGCGACGGCTTAACTTAATGTGGGCCTTGTTTTTTATCAGTGTCGGTTTTATCAATCTTTATGTTATGTACAACTTCAACACCGACGACTGGGTTAATTTCAAAACCTTTGGCGTACCCGGCTTGATGGTTGTATTCATCGTATTGCAAATGCTTTATCTCTATAAACACATGCCCGATACCGAGGAATAAACCGTGCTCTACGCAATCATCAGCACTGATACCCATAACAGCTTGGACAAAAGAAAATTAGCCCGACCGGCCCATCTTACCAGACTGCAACAACTTCAAGACCAAGGCCGATTAATTTTAGCCGGCCCCCATCCCGCCATAGACTGTAACGATCCGGGAGATGCCGGTTTTACCGGCAGCCTAGTTATTGCCGAATTCGTCGATCTTGAAGAAGCAAAGCAATGGGCGGATGCCGATCCCTACCTGCAAACCGGCGTTTACGCACAGGTTTCCGTTAAACCCTTCAAAAAGGTATTACCTCAATGACTACCGAAGTAATTAGAAAAATGCTCAACGACTCACTTAAGCCTGAGCAAATTGAAATAATAGACAATAGCGC
Source organism: Methylomicrobium sp. (assembly GCA_007135635.1). Classification (GTDB taxonomy): domain Bacteria; phylum Pseudomonadota; class Gammaproteobacteria; order Methylococcales; family Methylomonadaceae; genus Methylotuvimicrobium. The sequence continues at coordinate 6,155 of SLIO01000489.1, forward strand.
AGCCCATGCCGGCCATATCGGCGCCCAAAGCGGCGGCGGCCATTATCATGTTACGATCGTATCCGACGCTTTTGAGGGTAAGACCTTGGTACAACGGCACCAACTTATTTATAAAGCGTTGGGCGATATGATGAAACAACAAATTCATGCATTAGGTATTAATGCGATGAGCCCAAGCGAATACACCAATCCGTGAAACTTACAAAGGAAACCTAAATGACCAATAAACTCGTTCCATTCTTTTTGATCGGCGCTTCGCTTGTAGCCGGTTGCGACAGCCAACAACCCCCAACGACAGCGCCGATAGCGCCTAAAGTCGATAAAGCCGATGCTGTCGCTTCGGTCAACGGCATTTATATCAGTAGAACCGCATTGCAGGAGCTTGAAAGTGACATTGCCGAACGCACCCAGGGCCAATCTTTTCCGAAAGATAAGTTGATCGAGGAATTAGTTCAACGGGAATTGCTGGTCCAAGAAGCCCTGCAAAAACAACTCGACAAGTCGCCCGAGTTTATTCAAAAAATGGAAGTCGTTAGAAAATCCTTGCTTTCACAGGCCGCTTTACAAAATTTTCTAAAATCGAATCCGGTAACCGATGAAGAAATTAAAGCCGAATATGAAAAAAATGTCGGTGGCGAAAATAACATGGAATACAAAGCTCGGCATATCTTGGTAAAAACCGAGGATGAAGCGAAAAAAATTATCGAACAGCTCGATAAAGGCGCAAAATTTGATGACTTGGCCAAAAAGAGCTCGACCGGCCCTTCAGGCCCGGAAGGCGGAGATCTTGGCTGGTTTGCACCAAGCCAAATGGTAACGCCATTCTCCGAAGCGGTCATCGCGCTTGAAGACGGCAAATACACGACCGAACCGGTAGAAACCCAATTCGGCTGGCACGTTATCTTGAGAGAAGATTCACGCCAGCAACCCATACCGCCGTTGGAAGAAGTTAAAGAGCAAATATTGCCTTACCTGCAACGTCAAAAAGTTCAGACGATGATGGAAAATCTGCGCGCCGGAGCTCAAGTCGAAATTCTGATTCCGATTGAAGAACCTAAAACACCGGAACTAGGTGAAACAGCGACTCCTGAAACGGAAGCCGTTCCGGCAGAAGAAGAAAAGCCCGCTACCGATCAAGCTGCAAGTGAAGAGCCTGCAGAATCCCAAGAAGCGCCTGCCGCTCAATAACCTATTTGCGGAAAAAATCATTTTCCTGAAAGTGCGGGAGTTATCCAAGCGAAACCGTTGTTTTCAACTGACGACTCCCGCCCTTTTCATACTCCCTTTCAGTTCCCGCTCGGCAATTTAACCAACTACTCGCGGCCGACCGACTCCATCACAACTAGAACAGATCTTTCCGGGGGCCCGAACCAATTTACGCAATCGAACACGCCTGCTCCGCATTTATCGACACAACTGATCGACAATCTTTTTCCTAATTAGCAAGATGCTTCAGGCTTGGCGAAACCAAGTGTCTGATCGAGCTCCAGTCTTAGCCTCAGCAACGATTAGGCGCATCGCAATGGTATTAAGCTGGAAACGGAGGTTAAAGCGGTACAAGAGCTCACCTAAGTAACGGGTGCCATATTTTGCGAAATCGAAAGCGCCGATAAAACCATAAAAAATTTCTGATTATCTAGAACCATCAGCAAAATTAAGAGTCTAACCTAAAAAATTAGTACCATGAGATACAAGTAGCCTGAGATCAAAGTCCAATTCTAATAAAGGCATGAGTTTGACTCAATTCCAAGCCTTATACGGGAGCGCGGGGCAGCGAACAGATAATGCTGTTCGTGGTGGCTATTGAAACAACCGAAGCGGGGAAGCCTGTTTGCATAAAAAAGAATCCCGTCAAAGGGTTTCGAAAGGCTATGTTCGCGTTAGCAGTTGAAACGGTTCTCTTACCTAACTAAATACACCATTTAGGAAAGAGTCAATGATTGCTTTCCAATACACTGAGCGTGGAAGAGGGTACGATATCTCGCTTGACAGGACGTCGTAAATAAGCCCATATAGTCTTGACGGCGGTGACTGATTGCCATGGATGGCATGAATGCAGATTTTGCATTACGCCATGATTGGCGTGTATTAGGGCACCAACAGTAGGCGCTTTAGGCGATGCAGGGCAGAAAAATGCTCCTGCATTTTCTGCATTCGTTACATCCCTGTAACTCAGCAATTGCCGAGGAGCAAAAATCTG
>SLIO01000349.1 GCA_007135635.1 Methylomicrobium sp.
AGACATGGTTTCGTGTGTTGGAAAACCGGTTTCACGTTCGGCGCGGCCGGAATGGCCGGGGCTTTCTTGGGCGGGCGCAGTTCCGCTTTTATTCCCGGTCCGATTTTATTGGTGTTGTTTGCCGGCGTTATGATTGCTGCTTCGTTTTCAATGTTAAGTGGAAAGCGGGTTGCATCCGAAGGCGCTTTAGAAGAAGTCGATGCTACGAAAAACCTTTGCCCGATTCATTTACCGGTTATGGCGATTTTGCTCGACGGATTTTTGGTTGGGTTCGTGACTGGTTTGGTCGGTGTCGGCGGCGGCTTTTTGCTGGTTCCAGCGCTGAACTTTTTGGCCGGTTTGCCGATGCATGCCGCGATCGGTACTTCTTTATTCATTATCGTGCTGCAAGCCGGCGCGGCGTTGGCGGGGCATGCCGATCACATGGATATCGATATAGAATTAACCGCATTGTTCGCTGGTTTTGCAATACTCGGCAGCCTAATCGGGAGTTTTGCTTCAAGCAAAATCGACGGCCGATATCTAAAACCGGTCTTCGGTTTGTTCGTTTTGGGGCTGGGTAGTTATATCCTCTATCGTGAAACGGATAGGGCCATGATCGAGCAAATCCGGCAGTTAGCCGAAAAACACCAAGATTTTTTATTCGGAGGGCTGGCTATGATAGCTATTATGCTTCTCTACCGGCTTTGGCTTTTTTTGCATTCATTACGAAACGACAACCATTCTTGAAACGATGACAAAATTACTCATTGCCGGTTACGGCGATATAGGCGGCAGGCTCGCCTCGATTCTTGATCGAGACCATTATCAGGTTTTCGGTCTTAAAAGAAATCCGACCTCAAGCGATGAAGGCGGAACTCTTTTTATCAAAGCAGACCTGACTCAGCCGGACGATCTAGAACGACTCGATTGCGATTTCGATCAGGTACTTTACTTACCGACGCCCGGCGGACGCGATGCCGAAGCTTATCGCGCTGTTTTCGATACTGCATTGAACAATCTGATACAACGATTTAAAGCCGGGGGTCGCATGCCTCAATGGTTTTTTATTTCATCCACCGGCGTATACGGGCAAACCGGTGGAGAATGGGTAGACGAAGAGTCGGACGCTCAACCGAATAGCGAAACTGGGAAGATCATCCGCAAGGCCGAGCAAACGCTGTTGGAGCATGATCCCAGCGCGGTCGTCGTGCGGTTTTCAGGTATTTACGGACTGGGAAGAGAACGTCTTTTACAAATGGCGTCGCGGCAAGCCGTCATTCAAGCCGACCCGCCTTATTATACAAACCGAATTCACCAAGATGATTGCTCGGCTGTACTGGCTTTTTTACTGAAAAAGCACGTTGAAGGAGAGCGTCTCGATAATGTTTATTTGGCCAGCGACGACCACCCCGCACCGATGTGGGAGGTCATTTCGTGGCTTGCTCGACAAATGAACAGCCAACCGCCAATCGCAAAACCGGTCGATAATGCGCCGGACCAAAACAAACGATGCCGGAATGCTCGGTTAAAAGCGTTGGGATTCCGGTTTAAGTACCCAACTTATAGGGAGGGTTATGGGGAGATGTTGGTAAAAGGTGAAAGGTGAAAGGTGAAAGATAAAAGGGGAATGGGTTCCTTTGTGGGAGCGATCCCCAGATCGCGATTTCGAAGACGGTAAGCTTGGGTGACAATAAAATGGTATCTAAGTCAAGTTGGCCAAGATTTCACGTTTCCATCCAGCTTAGGCTTGCATACCATAGGTGAAACTTGTTTTGGTGTTTTAGCATCCCCAGACTTTGATTGAACGGTTGTTTTGTTGGTGTTCGGCTTGCCAGATTTTATCCTTCCAGGTGCGTTGAGGGTCTCGGTCGAATATGATCAAGTACGCTTCATCGGCGCCGACTTGGTCGGCATAGGCCGACGTTTGTAGTAGGCCATCGGCTAGGGTTTTATTCAGTCCATGGCGTAACAATTTGAGCTCGATCACTATATGCTGCTTAGGTCCATTTAAGCCTTCCATTTTGTTCAGAGGCCATTCAATGAGCAAGTCGGTGCGTTTACGTCCTAGGGCATATTCTCGATGAATGCGTCCGCCCCCATTGACGATACGCTGCAAAAAGGCCTGCATTAAGATTTGCGGTCCGGCTTCTTTGCCGCGTGCCGCTTGAGCGCCTTCAATATTGGCATACAGGGCAGAATAATGTCCTGCAGCGTTTAATATCGCAATCATTTCTAGTAAGCGCTGGTTTTGCCGGTTTGGCGAGGTGCATGCAAGACAAAATATTTGCCGCTGGCGATCAGATGTTGAATTTCAGGCCAATCGACACGTTCCAGCGGCGGAATATAATAATGCATGGTCGCCTTGATGGGGTCGGCGGTATTGAAGAATTTTTCCATCATGTTGGGTGCGAGGTAAACTATTCGGTCAATTATATTGTTGAATTTTTAGGTATTAATATTTTCAGTCGTGATCTTTATCAAGCACAGTCATGGTTTCCCGGGCAATTTGCAATTCTTCGTCAGTTTTTATGACTAGAATACGCGTTTGACTTTCGGCTTGTCCGATTTCAGTGATATCCTCGATCACCTTGTCATTCGCGGCTTCATCGATGGTGATGCCGAACCTAGAAAGCCCTTCGCATGCTACACGACGCACTTGGGCTGAATTTTCGCCGACACCGCCGGTAAAAACCAGGGCATCTACCTCACCGAGTGCCGCGTAGTATGCACCGATATATTTCTTGATTCGATAGCAATACAAATCAAGGGCTAATTGCGCGCGTTCATCGCCCGCCTGGTTAAGCTCGAGCACTGCTCTGAGATCATTGGTACCGCACAAACCTTTTAGTCCGGATTCTTTGTTCAAGGCATGATCGATACCGGTATTATTAAGGTATCCGGCTTGTTCGATAAATAATGGAATTGCCGGGTCCAAGTCGCCGCTGCGCGTTCCCATAACCAAGCCCTCCAACGGCGTAAATCCCATCGACGTGTCTACGGAGCAACCATTTGCAATTGCCGTTGCGCTTGCGCCATTGCCCAGATGTAAAGTAATCAGGCGGCTTGTATTGAAAGGTTTGTCGATAAATTCGGCAGCCCGTCTCGCCACATAGTGATGAGAAGTCCCATGAAAACCGAAGCGGCGTATGCCGTAATCGCTATACCATGCCTCTGGAATAGCATAACGATAGGCGTGGGGCGGCATCGTTTGGTGAAATGCCGTATCGAATACGGCCACTTGCGGTACGCCCGGAAAATGAGACAAGCAGCTTTCAATGCCAAGCAGGTTAACCGGATTATGCAATGGCGCTATTTGGCAGAGTGCACGAATCGATGTAATGACTTCGTTATCGATCAATGTAGGGCCGGCGAACCGGTCGCCACCATGCACGACGCGGTGACCTATTGCATCAACTGGGCAATCTTCTCCTAAGACCTCGAAGACTGCCTTGAAGGCTTTGTGGTGATCGGCTGCAGCGACCGCCTGTTTGATATCGACGAAACTATCGGAATCGTCGGTAGCTCTATGAATGATCCGGCTTGCCGGTTCTCCGATACGCTCCAATAAACCATCGGCTAGTACCCGGCCTTGCGGTAGTTCAAGTAAGCGATATTTGATCGAGGAACTGCCGCTATTGATAACGAGTATCGTCATGCTTTTATGAGGTGTCTTCATATTCATCGAGTTATTGTGGTGAGCGCGTGGCATCGTCGTGATTACGGATTTTCTCGGAGCAAAATCCGCTGAACTTTAGGCCGCTTCTTTTGACCTAAATTCGGCAGTTGAATCATGAAGCACATGAAGATCATAAAGCCTTTTAAGAGGTCATTCACAAATTATGAGTCACCTTTCCGGAGAGCAAAATTGTTTTGCAAAGGCACTGCAACTTATTGAATTAAATTCTTATTCTTCATGATCTTCATGTTGAAATGTTTTTCTAGGTTTATTTTTTATGAGCGAAAGAGGTAGACCTAAAAAGAGGGTCGTGTACTTCAAAATACCGTTTTGCCTGAGTGGTGTCAAAGTGGGAATGGTTTTTAGGGTTTCGCCTTGCTAGTGAGTGTGTTGCGGCTTCAGAGAGGCCCACAACACACTCAAACAATGATCGGTTACCGCTAAAAAGGCCATTGCCAACCGGTAATTTCCAGCTTGTCGGTGCCATGCTGATGTGCATAGCGAAGATTCTCGATGATTTCGTTTTTCATGCGCTCTTTGAGATGGGCGGCCCTAATTTGCAATTTCGGAACCCGGTCGATCACATCAATGACTAAATTGAAACGATCCACCTCGTTCAGTATGGCAAGCTCCATGGGCGTATTGATATTGCCGCGCTCTTTATAGCCTCGCACATGCAAATTATCATGGTTCTTGAAGCGATAGGCCAGTTTATGGATCAGCCAGGGATAACCGTGGAAATTAAAAATCACCGGCTTATCGACTGTAAATAGGCTATCGAATTCGCGATGACTCAAGCCGTGAGGGTGTTCAGTGTTCGGTTGCAATTTGAATAAATCGACTACATTGACAAAGCGGACTTTCAAATCCGGCAGATGCTCACGCAAAATGGCCGTCGCGGCCAGGGCTTCCAAAGTAGCGACATCGCCGCAGCAAGCTATGACCACGTCCGGGTCTTGGCCTTGGTCATTACTGGCGCGTTCCCATAGTCCGACACCCTTCGTGCAGTGCACAATGGCTTCTTCGATCGTCAAAAACTGAAGATGTTTTTGCTTGTCCGCGACAATGACGTTGATATAGTCGGTTGACCGCAGACAATGATCGGCAACCGAAAGTAGGGTGTTCGCATCGGGCGGCAGATAGACGCGGGTCACCGATGGGCTTTTGTTCGTGACCAGATCGATGAAGCCGGGGTCTTGATGCGAGAAGCCGTTATGATCCTGGCGCCAGACAGTCGAGGACAACAAGATATTTTGCGAAGACACTTTCGCACGCCATGGCACATGGTTTTTACTGGTATCAAGCCATTTTGCATGTTGGTTGAACATCGAGTCGACGACATGGGCGAAGGCTTCGTAAGTATGGAAAAAACCGTGTCGTCCGGTTAGCAAGTAGCCTTCAAGCCATCCGACCAAGGTATGCTCGGAGAGCATTTCCATGACGCGTCCGTCCCGGCTTAATTCCCCGCCGTCTTCGTCTTCGGGCAAAAAATCCGCCATCCAAGTTTTTTTAGACGCGCCATAGACCGCTTGCAGACGATTAGATGCGGTTTCATCCGGGCCGAAAATCCGGAAATTGTTCATGTTGTTTTTCAGAACGTCCCGCAAAAATTCGCCCAGTGGTTTGGTGTTTTCGTGTTCAGTTTGGCCAAGTCGGCTAACTTCGACCGCATATTCGCGAAAATCGGGTAATTTGAGCGCTTTTCTCAATAATCCGCCGTTGGCGTGTAAGTTGGCGCTCATCCGGAGTTGGCCTTTAGGAGAAAGTTCTCTGAGTTCTTCCACTAATCGGCCGTTTTCGTCGAACAACTCTTCCGGCCGATAGCTTTGCAGCCATTCTTCCAGTAAGCGTAAGCCGGACGAACTGGTTCCCGCATCGGCAAACGGCACTTGATGAGAGCGCCACGAACCTTCCGATTGATGCCCGTTGATTGTTTTGGGTCCGGTCCAGCCTTTCGGAGACCTTAAGACGATCATCGGCCAACGCGGGCGTTCCGCGATTCCACTTTCTCGGGCTGATTTTTGAATGGTTTTGATTTCGGCGATGGCTTCATCTACGACGGAAGCCATTTTTTGATGCATTTCGGCCGGGTCGCTGCCTTCGACGAAATAGGGGCGGTAGCCATAGCCGATAAACATAGCCTCCAGTTCTTCATGACTGATGCGAGCCAGAATCGTCGGATTGGCGATTTTGTATCCGTTTAGATTCAAAATCGGTAGTACTGCGCCGTCGCGAATCGGATTCAAAAACTTATTCGAATGCCAAGCAGTCGCCAATGGCCCTGTTTCCGCTTCGCCGTCGCCGACCACGCAAGCCACGATCAAATCCGGATTGTCAAAGGCCGCGCCATAAGCATGCGCTAGGCTGTAGCCGAGTTCCCCTCCCTCGTGAATCGAACCGGGTGTTTCCGGTGTGACATGCGAGCCGATTTGACCTGGGAACGAAAATTGTTTGAAGAATTTACGCATGCCTTCTGTGTCTTCGCTTTTATCGGGATAGACTTCGGAATAAGTGCCTTCCAAATAACTAGGCCCCAAAACTCCCGGTGCGCCGTGGCCGGGGCCGGCGATAAAAATAACATCGAGCTCGTCGCGTTTAATCAAGCGATTGAGGTGCGCCCAGGTGAAGGATAAAGCGGGACTGGCTCCCCAATGCCCCAATAAGCGATGCTTGACGTGTTCAGTCGACAAGGGTTCTTTCAGGAGAGGATTGGCTCGGAGATAAATCATGCCGACCGACAAGTAATTGCAGGCACGCCACCAAGCATCGATTTTTCTCAGATCTTCGGCGTCGAGGGGGCCTGAAACGGATGATGAAACTTCAGTGCTCATAATGAGTTCTCCTTAGATTTAGAGGTTGTCTGAAAATTTCTGAAAAAAGAGGTCCAGCTCAAATTTCAAGTTTGTGGCTACAATATAACGCAGATATGACCATAATGTGACCGTTTTGATGTATTGGACATTAAATCTACGCCATGAGTCAGTTGAAGCATAGTGCTTGACACTTTGTAAAAGTCCATTTCATGGATTAAACGTAATAGTCTACAATGCGTCATTTACATAATTCACAGGAACGAGAATCGGCTTGATTAAGCGAGGCGTTGCTGTTTGAAGAGAATTTAGTTGGCGCTATGAAAAAATTAAAATGTGCGGTTATTGGTACGGGTTACCTCGGAAAATTTCATGCTGAAAAGTATGCATCGCTACCTGATTGCGAGTTGACGGCTGTCGTCGATATCAACGAAACAGCCGCGCGCAGTGTTGCCGAGCAACATGGAGCCGAAGCTTTAAAGAACTATCGGTCATTATTGGGGCAGGTCGATGCGGTTAGTATCGTCGTTCCGACGTCTTTACACTATGCCGTAGCTAAGGACTTTCTTGAAGCCGGCGCGCATGTCTTGGTCGAAAAGCCGATTACCGTAACGGTCGGTGAAGCCGATGAGTTAATCGCCATTGCCGAGCGTAACAACGTCATTTTACAGGTTGGCCATCTCGAACGTTTCAATCCGGCTGTGCTGGGTCTTGGCCAAGCAGATGAAAAACCGCTATTTATCGAATCGCACCGATTGTCTCCATTCAATCCGCGTGCCAACGATGTTAGCGTCGTGCTGGATTTGATGATTCACGACATCGATATTATTTTGGCTTTGGTCGATTCCGAAGTCGAGCGTATCGACGCGAGCGGTACATCGGTATTGACTTCCGACATCGATATCGCCAATGCCCGGTTGGTGTTCAAGAGCGGCTGTGTCGCGAATGTCACGGCTAGCCGGATCAGTATGAAAATGGAACGCAAAATGCGCATGTTCAGACCGAGTTCTTATATATCGGTCGATTTTCAAAATCGGGTGCTTACCAAACACAAAACAGGACCCAACGAAATGTTTCCCGGAATCCCTGAGATATTGACCGAGGAATCGGTCTTCGAAAACGGTGATGCACTGCTTGAGGAAATCAAACATTTCGTCAATTGCATTCGTACAGGAGGCAACCCGCTGGTGCCGGGTGAGGCTGGTAGGCGTGCATTGGCGACGGCCTTGGAAATTTCCAAGGCGCTGAACAAGTAAAGGCATGAGGCGCGCGCAGATGTTTTATTCATCTTGTCCTGCCTGAGCTTCAAGCAGAAAAAAATATTTTATAGTTCAATTAAAGAGGCGTTAACTAATATGATTCCTATGGTAAATCTGAAGGCCCAATATGCCGAAATCAAAGATGAAATCGAGCAGGGCCTGGCCCAAACGATTGAAAATTGTTCATTTATTTTAGGTCCGAATGTTCAAGGTTTCGAGAAGGAAGCGGCTGAATATCTAGGGGTCAAACATGCTATTGGCGTTGCTTCAGGAACTGACGCGCTGCATTTGGCGCTGGCCGCCGAAGGAATTGGCGCCGGCGATGAAGTGATTACGACGGCCTTTACATTTATCGCGACCGCTGAAGCGATCTGTTATGTCGGTGCAAAACCGGTTTTCGTCGATATCGACCCGCGCACCTTCAATATCGACCCAAAAGCGATCGAACAGGCAATTACGCCGAAAACAAAAGCCGTAATGCCGGTGCATTTGTTTGGGCAACCGGCGGATATGGCAAGGATCAAAGAAATCTGCGCCAAGCACAATCTGAAATTGATCGAGGATTGTGCGCAATCG
>SLIO01000299.1 GCA_007135635.1 Methylomicrobium sp.
ACGCGAACATAGCCTTTTTATTGCCATTTTTACTTTGTAGTTTTTTGAGGCGTGCTATGACGGGAGCCATTAAGAAGGGATGGGTGGTGCGCGACCTACGGTACTGATCTCCCCTTATGGGAGGGCTTAAAATTATCAAATAGGGTTTTCAATAGTGGATTAGGAAAGTGTCGTTCAGGGGTGATTGCATAAAAGCGTTCCCTGACTTCCGCGATTTGCAAGCATTCGACCAAATGCCCGCTCAGCAATTCGTCACGCACCACCACGGGTGGAACGAGCGTCAGCGTTCCGGATTCTCTCGCCAACAGCCTCAGCATGGCCATGTCGTCTACTTCTGCAATGATTTTGGGCCGAACGCCGGCCTGGTTGAGCAAAAAATCGAAAGCGGTGCGAATTTCGCTTTCCATGCTGGGCACGAATAATCCGGCATGGTGCAAATCGTCCGGAAAACGAAAGTTGGTCGGGGCCGTCCGTGCTTGACAGACTAGGCTGGCAGGCTGTTCATCGAGCAAATGACATTGCCAATTTCGATCCAGGGCATCGGGAGCCGGACGATTGGACAAAAGCAAATCCAGGGTATGTTCCTGCATTTGCTGCATCAAGGCGTTAAGGCTGCCGGAATGCAGCACCAACTCAATATTTTTCAAAGCCAGCAGCGGTTTAATCAAATCCAACTGAAAGTTGCGGGATAGGGTGGAAACTGCCCCGACACGCAGTAAAAGTCGGCTACCCGCTTCGCGGCGCTGCATGACACTCAAAAGCTCGTCACCGGCGCGGAAAATGGCTTGAGCATAATCCAAGGCAATGTGACCCGCTTCGGTCAAAATCAACTGTCGGCCTTCACGTTCAAATAATTTTTGCCCCAAGCTTTCTTCGAGCTTACGCAGCTGGATGCTCAATGCGGATTGAGAGATGTGCAGTTTTTCTGCGGCACGGGTCAAGTTGTTTTCATTGGCGATGAACCAGAAGTAACGCAGGTGGTGGTAATTCAAGATGGCCATGATTGTTCAATCGTTCAGCGTATGACAAAAAGGGACGGTCTTATCGGTTTCGATATATAAAATATAACGAAACCGCAAAAATTTTCTATTAGATTAAAGTTTTTTGAAAGTATAGTCTATTGAGGATTTATCATAATCCCTTTCTTTTTCATAACACCAATGCCTCAAACACCAATCTATAACGATCTTCGTGCCGGTTTTTTTGTTTCTCTGATTGCCTTGCCGTTGTGTCTGGGTATCGCGATGGCCTCAGGTTTTCCTCCGATGAGCGGCCTGATTACCGCGATCATCGGCGGACTCTTGGTGTCTCGGGTGAGCGGTACCCAGCTCACGATCAACGGACCGGCCGCAGGTTTAATTGTGGTGGTTTTGGATTCTGTGCACACATTGGGAGCGGGCAATACTGCGGCTGGCGTTGCCTATACGCTGGCGGCCATCGTGTTATCGGGGTTAATCCAAATTGCCTTGGGCGCACTGCGCGCCGGCAAACTCAGTGCCTTTTTTCCTTCCTCGGTAGTACACGGGATGCTGGCAGCCATTGGCATTATCATTCTGGTTAAACAAATCTATGTTTTGCTGGGAGTTCCTGCGGAGGCCGGCTCTATTGTGCAACAAGCGATGGCTATACCGAAGGCAATAATCAATATGAATGTTCCAATTGCGATGATTGGCTTGGTTGGGTTGGCCGTCATGATCTTTTGGCCCCGTCTTCCTTTTAAATTCAGCCGGAGCTTACCGGCGCCGCTTTGGGTTTTAATTTCCGGTTTGCTGTTTGCGTATTATTTCGATTTAGATCATGTGCACCTTTATCATTCTGTAGTGACGCAGTTTTTTACACAGAGCGAGTTTTTAATCGGTCCTGCTTTTTTGCTTAATCTTCCAAGCAATCCGATGGATGCCCTGTATCTGCCGGACTTTGCACTGATCGGCACGGCTAAATTTTGGTTCAGCGTGTTTAACATCACTCTTATCGGCAGTTTGGAAACCTTGCTGAGCGCCGCAGCGGTGGACAAGTTGGATCCCAAGCATCGTTGTTCCAATTTGAACCGTGATTTGATGGCCATCGGTATGGGCAATACAATCTGCGGACTAGTCGGTGGTTTACCGATGATTGCGGAAATTGTTCGTAGCTCGTCAAACATCAGCTATGGCGCACAAAGTGGCTGGGCTAATTTTTTTCATAGTGTTTTCCTGCTACTATTTATCAGCTTAGGTGCGGGATTGATCCAACAGATTCCGTTGGCTTCATTAGCGGCATTGTTGGTTTATACGGGATTCAGACTCGCTTCGCCCATGGAGTTTGCCAAAACCTTGAGTATTGGCTTTGGCCATTTTCTGGTGTTTATTGTAACCCTGATCAGTATTTTACTTACGGATCTATTGCTAGGGGTATTGATCGGTATTATCAGTGAACTGGCTCTGCATGGCTTACGGGGTTTGAAGCCTGCACAGATATTTCAGGCCGCCTATCGTATTGAGGAACTAGAACCCGGCGATTTCCATGTACAGGTCCACGGCGCTGCCGTATTTTCTAACTTTCTTGCGTTAAAAAGTATGACCGGTACTTTACCCAGAGGCCGGCAAGTGATTTTCGATTTGAGTGAAGTCCATTTAATCGATAGCACGGTATTAGAATTCATATATCACTTTCGCTCCGAATATCGCAGAGAAGGCGGTAGATGCGAAATAGTCGGCTTACACAAACACCATGCTGCCGCCAAGCATCCATTGTCCGTTCGACGCGGAATCAAGCTCTAATGCTCGGTAAGCATTCTACACCCGTTTTTTTAGGCTATGTTCAACTCGCAATCAATTTCTCTAGGTGGGGTAAAAAATCGAGTATAGGACTACAGATAAAGTAAAAAAGGAATCTGGGAATTTCGGAGCGTGGAATCTCTCGTAATCCGCTAAACGGTATACGAGCACCGCAGTGCCTTAACATAAATGCCGCCTCGGAAAACTGGAACTTTCAACATCCGGCCGATAATATCCAAACCGACCAGCAGCCAATAAACCGGCGGCGGCATGTCGCCTTTCGGTATAAATGTCCAATAATCTATCGTTTCGGCTAATAGATCTGCCTCTTGCAGCAAGCCGCATAACTCCTGTCGCGTCACGAATCGGTCGCTGCTCAAGTGGTGGGTGTCCCAATGAAACCAACGCGCAATCATCGTGTACCAGCAATAAGCGCCGTTCGGCGTCAGGCAGATGAATTCGCCGCCGGGTTTCAAGACGCGCGCGATTTGCCGAAGCACTCTTGGCTTGTCCGGCATGTGTTCCAATGCGCCGACGCACAGTACCGTATCGATTTGTTCGGATTCGATAGTGCTTAATTGTTCGGCTGGGTCGACCGCGAATCGGATGGTTTCGCGATTCGGATGCCTTACGCGCAGCGTGTCGGCCTCCGAGATCATCTTCGGCGAAAGATCGGTGCCGATTGCTTGTTCGTAAAGGTTGGCCAATTCGAATAAATGCAGGCCGGTGCCGCAGCCGATTTCGAGCAATATGCCGCGTTCTTTGCCGAGCAATGGCCTGATGATCGATAGGCGGTCAGTCAGCAAGCGTTCGGAGCGGCCGTGCGCCTCGCGGTAGCTGCCGGCGATGCGGTCGAAAAACACGCGAATATCGGCCGAATCGGAGACTTGTCGGGTTTTAAGCTTATTCATCATCGCGGTTTGGGCGGTAAATCAAGCGGATCGAGTCGATGAACGAATAGCTCAGCAGCAGCGTGATTGCGAGCGCCAAAGGGCTATAGATCGGCGCATAATCGGTAAAGCAGGCGATCAGGACCAGCATCGTCACGACAAAAACGACTTTGCCTGTGGTCGTTTGTTGTTCTTTGTAGGCCGGCGGCTTCGCGATCATCAAAAAGCACACGAATACATAACGCATCAATCCCGGCAGCAGTATCCACAAACCCAGGCGCTGATCGAGCACGATCAGCCAGCACAGCACTAGCATGAAAAAAGCATCGGTTTCCTTGTCAAAATATTCGCCGAATTCCGAAGCACAGTCGAATTTGCGGGCCAGCCAGCCGTCGACGCCGTCGAGACATAGAATCAGCAATGCCGATGCAATCATCAAATCGGGCCGGGCGGTGAAAGCGGCCAAGCCAAAGATCAACAGCAAGCGGAACAAGGTTACGGCATTGGCCGGGCCGAATTGACTTATTGATGACCAGTTTCCTTGGACGCGAACAATGAACCAGGCGAACGACAACGCCGCGCAGCCTAGCAGTAGTTGGATAGACCATGAGAACAGCAGCATCGCAGTGCTGGCCGTTAACAAAACTGCCGCATGCAAGTTGCTCCAACGAATCAATCTGGTTTGTATCGAGGGGTGCGTTATCATGATATCGAATTTATTCGGAGTGTTGCGATGAAGATAGCGTTGTTACATCCCTCCCTCGGCGAAACGTCGGGAGGCAATCTTTATAATCGGAATATACTACATCAAGCACGTCTGTGCTGTTTTCCGTTACATTCGGTCACTGTCTCGGCTATCGATCGGGAACGACTGGCCGAATGGCGGAAAAATTACGATTTGCTGATTTGGGACAGTCTATTCTGGCAAGAGTTGTTGGGCATGGTTGAAACTCTGAAGAAGAGCCCCTGTTGTCTTTTATGTCATTATTTGCCGTCGCTGAACCCGTTGGCGGCGGCATGCGAGCAGGCTGTTTGGCGCGATATTGAAGACCGAGTGATCGACTCGATGCGCCTTGTCATTGCGACCGGGCAAGTGGTTTTCGACGAGATTCAAAAAAGGTTTCCAAGCAAATCGGTCGGCTTGTGCGAACCGGGCATAGGCGAGGCTTTCAAGCCGGATTTACTGCCTACAAAAGCTAATGATTCAAGCGTTCGTGTTCTAAGTGTCGCCAATTTATTGCCGGAAAAAGGCTATCTTGCTGTTCTTCAGGCATTGGCCGGCTTGACCGAATTGACGTGGCGTTGGCATTTCTGCGGAAGCGATACGGTTGATGCGGACTTTACGGAAAGGTTTTGGCGGGTAGCCGGCGAATTGAATCTGCTCGATCGCATTCGCTACGAGGGCGTGCTTGCTTCGGAGCAAATCGCCGAGTTGATGCAAGTTTCGGATGTCTTTGTTTCAGCTAGCCATTATGAGTCGTATGGTATCGCACTGGCCGAGGCGGCGGTGATGCGTCTTCCGATCGTTTGCTCCGACACCGGAGCGGCCGGGCAAATCGTCCAGCATGACGTGAACGGTTTTTTATTTGCCGCGGGCGATGTTGATACGCTGCGCGCTGATATGGCTAGGCTAATTAGCGAAGCGGAGTTGCGGCGCAGTTTTCGCGATCGGCAATGTTTTCAGGGTTGGTCGTGGAGGCAAAGCTTCATGATTTTGGACCGCTTATGTAAAGAAGCGCTTTGCTTGACAATCCAATGATAATCGGTGAAAACAGTTTGCAGTCAATTGATTGTGAACGATGGGCATTCTTTCTTCAAGATGGTTAGATACGATGCATAAATCAAAACAGTGGCTAACAGTAATTTTTCGATGGTTTGTTGCTGTCGGCTTGTTGATCTTCATTCTGAATAAAACCGATAGCGATTTACTCTGGCAGACTTTGCGTGGCTTCAATCCGTTGTTCGGATTGCTCTTGGTGGTTTGTCACAGTGCGGTGCTAGTGTTGATGACATACCGGTGGAAGCTCATCGCGCAACAATTGAATATCGAGGCTGCTTATACGGATTATTTAAGAGCGATATGGCTTGGTGCGCTGAGTGGTCAAATCGGGCCGGCATTAATTTTTTCAGAGGTGGCACGGTTTAAAGTGCTGCAAGATTATGGGGATAATCAATCGCTGATCGGCAGCCAAGTGCTCGATCGCTTATCGGGACTGGTTGCGTTAGTATTAATATTGCTGCTGACGTTACCGTTTAATTGGCCGGTATTTGCCGAAATAATTCCGGCTGCAGCGTTGCTAAAAGGTCTGGCGATAGTGACGATATCGGGTGCTGTTCTGTATCGAGTCGTGCTTTCTACCAAAATTCAAGCCGCGATGGTTCGTAATAAAGTCAGCGCCGTCATGAGTCTGGGACAGTCGCATTATGAGTTATCGACTTTGATTCAATTAGTATTGATGCTTGGCTTTTTATTAGCGGCTTATGGTTTGGGCGAGCCGAAGCAGCCGTTTACGCTGTTTACATTGCTACCGCTTAT
Source organism: Methylomicrobium sp. (assembly GCA_007135635.1). GTDB lineage: Bacteria > Pseudomonadota > Gammaproteobacteria > Methylococcales > Methylomonadaceae > Methylotuvimicrobium. Next base: position 6,183 of record SLIO01000299.1, read on the forward strand.
CTTTGCCGGGTTGACATTGTTGCCTATTTCCATTTCGGATTGGGGGACGAGAGAAATATTCGCTGTGTTTATTTTATCCTTTGCTGGTTTGTCTGCAGAGGAAAGTGCGGCGATATCGATAATCTATGGTTTCGCCTACTCGTTGACGGCACTATTGGGCCTGTTGTTTTTGTTGAAAAAATAAAGGTGCTTTAATTTGATAAGGTTTGCGGTTCGTATAAGTAAGCAGAACATCATCTTTGGCGTTATCAAGCTATTTTTGGCTTCCTACTTAACGCGGGACAGTTTAAGGTTAATCCGTTCGTGGTGAGCTTGTCGAACCATGGGCGGATTAACCATCCACCCTTCGACTGGCTCAGGGCGAACGGTTAATCCTTAGTGCTTTTGTCCCGCCTTAAGTGGGAAGCCCTATTTTTCAGCCGGTTCGGCTTGTTTGTCCAGATTGCCGGTATCCAGCACCGGTGATGCGTCCAAATCTTGAGCATCCATCATTCGTGCGATGCGTTGTAGCGACGAAATAATCATGGTTTGCTCCCATTCCTGCAGATTACCGAATTGACGGGTGAATTGGTCTTGTAGAGGAGGGGGGGCGTTTTTGAGGGTTTCCAGGGCTTCCGGGTTTAAATGGGCGTGAACTTTTCGTTTATCTTCTTTGGAACGTTCGCGATAAACTAAATGTCTTTTTTCCAGCCGATCGAGGATGGTCGTTACGGTTGCTTGGCTCAGGCTCATGCATTGGGCGATTTCCCCAATAGTCAGCTCGCCTTTATCGCGAATCGTTTGTAGGAGCAGGATTTGCGGTGCGGTTAATCCGGTGGTTTTGGCTAGGTGTTTTGAGTGTAGATCCGTCGCTCGGATGACTCGGCGCAAGGCTATGAGTACTTCTTCAATTCGATTCAACAGTAATATCTTCTTTGTAGTGAGCAGAATGCGAATTATAAAACGAGTTCATGAATAAGCCGATAATTTCAGCAATTCCCAAATTGGGATTTGCTGGTCCGGATCAGTTACAATAATTGGTCGCGTCCGGATAGACGACACTGTGCGATAACATGATGAAGTTCATCGGGTGCAATTTTGGAGGAGACCCCAATCGATTTCCAGAGGATACGCAAGTGTTTTGGCAGCGCTTGCATGAGGATTGGCGGCTGTTCAACGAAACGCCGTTGTTATTGGTGAGGCGGCGTTTCGATGAGGTTCGGTAGGTTTTATTGATTGCAGTCTAGCCAATCTTGAGGCTTTAAATAGCGCTCATACAATTCGGCCTCGGGCGAGCTGGGTTCCGGTTGCCAATTATAGCGCCAGTTCGCAACCGGCGGCATTGACATTAAAATTGATTCGGTGCGTCCGCCCGATTGTAGGCCGAATAGCGTACCCCGATCGTAAACCAAATTAAACTCGACGTAACGGCCGCGTCGATAGAGTTGGAACTCTCGTTCGCGTTCACCGTAAGGCGTGTTTTTACGTTTTTCGATAATCGGTACATACGCGTCGATAAAGTGATTACCGATGCTTTGCATGAATGCAAAGCATCGCTCGAAGCCCCATTCATTCAGATCGTCGAAAAACAGACCGCCTGCACCGCGGGTTTCGCCCCGGTGCTTCAAATAAAAATACTCGTCGCACCATTTTTTATAGCGAGGATAGACCTCTTCGCCGAAAGGCTCGCAGGCGCGGCGAGCGGTTCGATGCCAATGCTGAACGTCTTCATAGAACGGATAAAAAGGCGTTAAATCGAAGCCACCCCCGAACCACCAAATCGGCTTTTCGCCGGGTTTTTCCGCGACAAAAAAACGCACATTGGCATGTGAAGTCGGAATATAGGGGTTGCGCGGATGCATGACCAAGGAAACGCCCATCGCTTGAAATTGGCGGTTAGTCAACTCCGGCCTCGCGGCTGTAGCAGACGGCGGTAGCTGATTACCGAAGACATGAGAAAAATTGACGCCGCCCTGTTCAATGACTTGACCGTTGCTCAACACTCGGGTCTTGCCGCCTCCGCCTTCGGGTCTTTGCCAGTCGTCTTCGATGAATGTTGCGTTCGGTTCCTGGCTTTCCAGTGCTGCGCAAATCCGATTTTGTAAATTCAGTAGA
>SLIO01000125.1 GCA_007135635.1 Methylomicrobium sp.
CTCCTCACCTATTGCAACCATTTGAATTACCATGTGCGGAAATAGAACGGTCTGCTGCATAGCAAATTGCAGGCGTTGGCCCGTCGCAACATCTTCACGCATTTTCAAAACGGCATCGGCATAAATAATGTTTCCACAAGCGCCGGCAACCGACTCCAACGCTTCAACCAACGGGACCCCTGCGGCGGACATCGTCGACAACGTTCTGGCGAAGCGCGCGATGGCCGATTTATTCAAGATCAACCCAACGACCGGTATTTTCAGTAAGGTTCTGTCCAGAAAATGATTGAACGGTCTTGAGCGTTTATGAAAATAACTAAAAGTATAGACAATTGCTACGATACTACCGACCATTACCCACCACCATGCTTGCATCCATTCGGAAAGACTAATGACCATCTTCGTGAAAGTGGGAAGATCGGCGCCGAAGCTCTGAAACAACTCCTCGAACACCGGCACGACGAAAATCAGCAAAATGGCGGTGACGACAAACGCGACAACTAGTACTGCAATTGGATAGGTCAACGCTTTTTTAATTTTTTTCTTGAGCGACTCGGTTTTTTCTTTATAGGTCGCTATTTTATCGAGTAATGTTTCAAGCACCCCGGCCTGTTCGCCCGACTCGACCAGATTACAAAACAGTTCATCGAAATAGACAGGCCTTCTTTTCAGCGCTTCGGCTAAGGTATCGCCGCCTTCGATATCCGCCTTGATATCGAGCAGCATTTTTTGCATACTCGGATTGTCATGCCCTCTACCGATGATATCGAACGATTGCACCAACGGCACACCGGCTTCAAGCATTGTCGCGAGTTGCCGACTGAAAATAGCGATATCGCCAGGAGTAATGGCTTTGACACGCGCTCCGAACAAAGGCTTAGGTTTTTTCTTGACACTAATGACGCGCACGCCCATTTTGCGCAATTCGCTCCGAGCAATCGTTTCGGATTTCGCGGCGATTTCCCCCTTGGTCCGTTTCCCGCTTTTATCTTTGCCGTCCCAGATGAAATCAATTTGTTCGACGTGTTCAGACATAATTACTCCTTAGTGACCCGGTCGATTTCTTCCAGGCTAGTGATGCCTTGACAGACTTTTTCAAGACCAGACGCGCGCAGGTCATTGATACCTTCGGCTTTGGCTTGTTCGGCCAATTGCATGGTATTGCCGCCCTCCAAAATCAGTCTACGCATATTTTCACTGATCGGCATGACCTGATAAATGCCGACCCGCCCTTTATAGCCGCTAGTGCAATGTTCGCAACCAGCAGGATTGGCAGTGAAAATTTTCATTTTACCTAGATCTTCTTCTTTAAAACCGGCAGAAATCATCACCGAATCAGGCAAGTCGGATTTGACCTTACAATATTCGCATAAGCGTCTGGCGAGACGTTGAGCCATGATCAAATGCACCGCCGAAACGATATTGAACGGAGGAACCCCCATTTGCACGAGCCGGTTTAACGTTTGCGGCGCATCATTGGTATGCAGCGTGGACAAGACCAAATGCCCCGTTTGCGCGGCTTTGACGGCAATTTCGGCGGTTTCAAGATCCCGTATCTCTCCGACCATGATAATATCCGGATCTTGTCGGAGAAAAGCCCGTAAGGCACCGGCAAAAGTCAACCCTGCTTTCGGATTCATATTGACCTGATTAATGCCCGGCACCGTAATTTCGACAGGATCCTCGGCCGTTGATATATTTCGTTCGACGCTATTTAGCAGATTCAAGCCCGTATAAAGCGTCACGGTTTTACCGCTACCGGTAGGTCCTGTTACCAATACCATGCCATAAGGTCGGTTAATCGCCTCAAGAAAACGTTGTTGTTGAATGGGTTCAAAGCCGAGTTTTTCGATACCGATTTGCGCGCTGGTCGGATCCAGAATACGCAGTACGACTTTTTCGCCGAACAGCGTCGGACAACTATTGACCCGAAAATCGATTGCCCGATTTTTTGACAGTGCCATTTTAATCCGTCCGTCCTGAGGAACGCGCCGTTCGGCGATATCCATTTTAGCCATTACCTTGATACGTGAAATAATACGGGTCGCGATATTTGAGGGCGGACTGGCGACTTCGTAGAGCATACCGTCAGCGCGAAAGCGGATTCGAAAACTTTTTTCATAAGGCTCAAGATGAATATCGGAAACACCTTTTTTAATCGAATCGAGCAAAATTTTATTGACGAAGCGAACGATAGGCGCATCGTCTACATCGGATGAGACATCTTCCCCTGCCGCATCCTGATCGCCACCGGTAATTTCGAGATTATCCAGATCAGAATCCAACAGATCGCTCATCGAGGTATCTGCTGCTTCCAGCGACGTCTCGATAGCTTTAGCTAATTTGTCTTCCTCGACTAAAATCGTGTCGATATTCAAGCGCGTATGAAACTTTATCTCGTCCTGAGCCTGAAAATTGCCGGGGTCAGAAACCGCCAAAAACAACCGGTTCCCGCGCTTAAGCAACGGTAAAGCATGATGCTTTCTAATTAGTTTTTCGCTGACTAGATTGACCGGCAAGCTCCGAATATCCAGCGCATCGAGATCGAGTTGCGGAATACCAAACTCTTTAGATGCTTTGGCGGTGACGGATTTGCTGTCAACCAATTTATGGGTGACCAAATAGCTAATCAGAGGTATCTTGGCTTTTTTCGCGGCCTGCATATGCAACTGCATATCCGTCTCGGTAATCAGGCCTGCTTGGACCAAACATTTCGGTAGACCGCCAATCGGCAGGTCGGTTAAATCTGTTGCCATAGATGAGATAATTTTTTCAACTTTCGGCCAAATAGAGAGAACGGAGATTCAAGGCTCAAGGTATAAAAGTGGTAAGGAAAGCAGGACTTTGCTGTTCACTTCACCGGGGATAACCGCCCTGTGTTTCAATCCGTGCAGATTGCCTTTCCACATTAAAGTGCCTTTATTTTTGCCAACTGTGCTTCCAGGTTGTTAAGTGTAGAACGTAAATCGACGAGTTTCTGTTTTTCTTTGTCGACCACCTCGACCGGTGCTTTATCGGTAAAGGAAGGATTATTGAGCTTACCTTCGATCCGCGGCAATTCCTTAGAAATGCGCTGAATTTCCTTGTCTAATCGAGACAATTCGGCTTCTTTGTCGATCAATCCCGCCATCGGTATCAGAATTTTCATATCGCCAACCAATGCAATCGCCGACTCGGGCTCATCATCGCCTTGACTTAGCCATTCAATTTTTTCCAAACGCCCCAACTTCTCCAAATAGATCCGGTTATTCTCGACAAAGTTACGGTCCTGCCCTGAGCCGTTTTGCAGCAACACCGGCAAAGGTTTTCCTGGAGCAATATTCATTTCGCCGCGAATTCTGCGCACCCCCAGAATAAAACTCATGATCCAATCGATTTCATGCACGGCGGCCTTATCGATTTGCTCACTGTCGGCTTCCGGATAGGGTTGAAGCATGATGGTCGCCTCATCAACACCGGTCAACGGCGCGACGCGCTGCCAGATTTCTTCTGTGATAAAAGGCATCAAAGGATGAGCCAACCTCAAAATATGCTCCAGAACGGTTAATAGCGTTTTACGCGTACCTCGTTGCTGGGCTTCGTTTTGAGATTGCAGCGAAATTTTTGCTAATTCCAAATACCAATCGCAATATTCGTTCCAGGTAAAATCGTATATCGCTTGAGCAGTCAAGTCGAAACGATACGTCTCGATATCGTGGCGAATCGTTGCGGTCACTTCATTCAAACGGGAGCTTATCCAGCGATCCGCCAGACTATATTCGCAATCAGCCCCGCCTAGTCCGTTATCCTGGCCTTCGGTATTCATTAGCACGAAGCGCGCGGCATTCCACAGTTTATTACAGAAATTACGATAGCCTTCGGTGCGCGCCAGGTCGAAGCGAATATCGCGACCGGTCGACGCCAATGACGCGAACGTGAAGCGCAACGCATCGGTGCCAAACGAAGGAATACCGTCTGGAAAATGTTTGCGTGTCGCAGCTTCAATTTTCTTAGCCAAATGCGGCTGCATCATGCCGGAGATACGTTTTTGTACCAGCGATTCCAGGTCGATACCGTCGATTAAGTCGATCGGATCGAGCACGTTGCCTTTCGATTTGGACATTTTCTGCCCTTCGGCATCGCGGATCAGGCCATGGATGTAGACTTCCTTGAACGGCACCTGACCCTGAAATTTCAGGCCCATCATAATCATCCGAGCGACCCAGAAGAAAATAATGTCGAAACCAGTCACGAGCACACTGGTCGGATAGTGTTTGGTCAATTCCGGCGTGTTCTCCGGCCAACCTAAGGTCGAGAAAGGCCAAAGCGCCGATGAAAACCAGGTGTCGAGCACGTCTTCATCCTGGCGCAGCGGATAGTCATCGGCCAGCTTATGCATCGAGCGAATTTCCCGTTCGGACCGGCCGACATAGACATTACCTTCGTCGTCATACCAGGCAGGAATTCGATGCCCCCACCAGATTTGCCGTGAAATACACCAATCCTGGATATTGCGCATCCATTCGAAATAGGTGTTTTTCCAGTTGTCCGGCACGAATTTGATCGTACCGTTTTCGACCGCTTCGATCGCAGGTTCCGCCAACGGTGCAACCTTGACGTACCATTGATCGGTCAGTAACGGTTCGATCACACTGCCGGAACGGTCGCCTCGCGGAACCATCAATTTATGGTCCTCGATTTTCTCGATCAGTCCTTGGGCTTCGAGGTCAGCGACGATTTGTTTCCGCGCGTCGAAACGGTCCATACAGAAGTATTGATGCGGTATTAGTTGCTCCGAATCGTCCCTGTTATCCCTGATTTGTGCATCGATCGTAAAAATATTGATCAAGCCGCCATGCGGCAATGCCTGGATGACACTTTGGTCTCGGTGGCGTAACCAGACCTCATAATCGTTAAAATCGTGTGCCGGGGTGATTTTGACGCAACCGGTGCCAAACTCCGGGTCGACGTATTCGTCGGCGATAATCGGAATGCGTCGCCCGGTCAAAGGCAGCTCGACAAATTCGCCGAGCAAATGCTTATAGCGCTCGTCATTCGGGTGAATCGCAACCGCGGCATCCCCGAGCAGTGTTTCCGGCCGTGTCGTCGCAACAACGAGATGGCCGGTACCGTTGGTCAGCGGATAACGCATGTGCCATAACGAACCGTTTTCCTCCTCGGACAAAACTTCCAAATCGGACACGGCGGTATGAAGGACCGGGTCCCAATTGACCAAGCGTTTGCCTCGATAAATCAGACCTTCTTCATAAAGCCGGATGAATACCTCGCGAACGGCGTCCGACATGCCCTCATCCATCGTAAAGCGCTCCCTGGACCAATCCAACGATGAGCCCATTCGGCGCAATTGGCGCATGATCGTGCCGCCGGACTGCTCTTTCCACTCCCAAATTTTATCAATGAATGCTTCTCGCCCAAAATCATGGCGGGTTTTACTGTCGGCCTCGACCAAACGTTCTACGACCATTTGCGTTGCGATGCCGGCATGGTCGGTTCCGGGTTGCCACAGCGTACTGCAGCCTTTCATTCGATGATAACGCGTCAACGCGTCCATGATTGTGTCTTGAAATGCGTGGCCCATATGCAGACTGCCGGTAACATTCGGCGGCGGAATCATAATGCAATAAGATTCGCCATCCTGTCTCGGTGCAAAATAATTATTTTCTTCCCAAGCCTGGTACCAGCGTTGTTCAATTGAATGAGGGTCGTAAGTCTTATCCATGTTTATGCGTTGTTAGTATTTAGAGAAATTGGGAGAAGTTGGCTTGGACACTGAAGCCTGGTGCATTATAATTTATGCGTAACGACGGCGAGCCCGGCTTGGCGGTATTGTTGATAGCGTGATCGACCAGGGCCTTTGGTTTCCTCACTGTCGTCTAATATTTCGAGAATACGTTCGCTATTCATATATTTATCCGGAAAGCGCGTCGACAGATTGATGACCACATCGCACCAATCGTCGGGTGCGCTAAGATGCCCGATCAGAACGGCATTGGCCCGTTCGGGAACAATACCCTTATACAACTGATGCGGCACAAAGCTACCCTGCCTGAATGTCCAAAGGAGGTCATCGAGCATAGCGCTTTGCTGAGGATCTTCGGTCAATAGATAGCAAAGACGGCCGCTACGATAGGCTTTTTCGGTCAGTTTACAAGCGAACATCTGCCTATCGCGTTCGGACCGAGATGCCAAAATATAAAAGCTAATATCGGGCATCTACACTCCGGTTACGGCCGGCTCCGATCCAGGAGGTATTGAGCTAATAAAGGCACCGGACGACCAGTCGCCCCCTTAGTTAGCCCGGTACGCCACGCCGTACCGGCAATGTCGAGATGTGCCCAGCGGAAGTTTTCTGCAAACTTCGATAAAAAGCAGGCAGCGGTAATCGAGCCGGCATCCTTGCCGCCGATATTGGCCATATCGGCGAAATTGGATTTCAGCAACTCTTGATATTCTTCCCAAAGCGGCAGGCGCCAGACGCTGTCGTTAGCTGTCTCACCGGCATGGATCAAATCACTGCAAAGCGCATCGTCATTACCAAATAAACCGCTCGGCACACGCCCTAACGCGACAATGCAGGCCCCAGTCAGCGTCGCAAGGTCGATAACCACCTCCGGATCGAATTTTTGCGCATAAGTTAACGTGTCGCAAAGGAGTAGACGGCCCTCCGCATCGGTATTGAGTATTTCGATCGTTTTGCCCGACATACTCGTCACAATGTCGCCTGGCTTGTTGGCATCGCCGTCCGGCAAATTTTCCGAGGATGGAATCAAACCGACGATATTCAACGGCAACTGCATTTGCGCTGCAACCTGTAAAGTCGAAAGAACGCTCGCACCGCCACACATATCGTATTTCATTTCATCCATGCCAAGCCCCGGCTTCAAGGAAATACCGCCGGCATCGAAGGTCAAGCCTTTTCCGATCAACACGATCGGTTTCCCGTGTTTTTCCCCGCCCTGGTAATTAAGTACGATCAATTTAGCCGGCTGACGACTACCGCGCGTCACTGACAACAACGCCCCCATGCCGAGCTTTTCCATGTCCACCTCTTCCAAGATTTCCACGCTCATCGAAGCAAATTCTTCGGCAATACTTTTCGCTTGATCGGCCAAGTAAGTCGGGGTGCAAATATTACCCGGCAAATCCGCCAGTTGTTTAGCCAGTGAAACTCCATCGGCAATCGCTTGTCCTTGTATTAAACCGGCTTGCGCGTCTTGTTGCTCATTATCGGCGACAATAATACTGAGACGGTCGGTTTTAAATTCGTTTTCGATAACCGTCTTGCAATGTTTGAATTGGTATAGCGCATCGTCGAAAACTTCGACGATTTGGCGTGTTTTCCAAGTCAAATCACGATTATTAACGTCGATTTCGGACAATGTGCAGGCCGCCGATTTCAATCCTGAGTCACGGACAGTTTTTATCGCAGCGGCCAGTGCGTTGCGATAGTTTTTACCGTTCATTTCATCGGGCTTGCCAAGACCGACCAACAGCACGCGCGCGAAAGAAGTATCCGGTAGCCAGTTAATCAACGAGGTTTCGCCAATTTTCCCTTTGCAATCGCCGCGCTCGATGAATCGGCCGATCAGACTTTGCGAACACTGGTTTATATAAGACGCAGATGGGGTAAGCGCTAGATTTTCATAAAGACCGACAATAATACAGTCGGTTTGCAGTTTGTCTAACGGAAGGCTTTCTATAAAATAGTCCATAATGTGCGATGTCTTGATTAGGTGTGATAATTATAAACAATAGGCCTAAAGCAGTTGAGAGCGCTTTCGAGCTTATTTCGGTATTGATGGATTATACAGCAAGCGATTTTTCTACAAAGTGGAAAATGGCCTGCATTACAAGGCTTTTGTCTATCGCCGTAAGAGTCGGTTTCGACTGGTGTTTGTCTAATTTTAGGAGCGGTTTTTTTGAATACAGATTGGAATAATGGATACAAGTCACGTCATAGACCGATAATCACGGTATTGGACAAAATGATCGTGGCCGATTTAACGCGAACGTTAACGGCGGTCCTGTCCGTTATCGTCGTCATCATTGTCAGCCGGCGCTTTATCAGAATATTGGAAAAGGCCATCGAAGGGGCCATTTCGAACAAAACGTTGCTAAATATTCTAGGTTTAAAAATGATAGAGGCTTCGATTGCCTTTTTGCCGGCCGCA
>SLIO01000354.1 GCA_007135635.1 Methylomicrobium sp.
AAACACTATCGCCCAGTTGATTCGTGATAAAAGCGCGTGGAGCCGCGGCTAACGGTAGGGTTAAAAAAAACGCGGCGGCAAAAGCCGCCGCGTTTCTTACGTGCGTTAAAAACACAGCAAACAAACCTTATTTTTCAGCCAAGGCTTTCAGGTTACCCAAACCTTCTTTGAAAATCGCGTTTACAGCGGTATTGGCTGCTTCTTCGTTCATCTCAGCCGGCGGGTTGTTGTTCATATAAGCGCGGTAGTATCCGGCTTGCCAGATCACGACGGTTGAATCGCCTTTGGCTTTAACGTCGATGCTGGCCGCGTAGTTGCTAACCGGCAATACCGGCACCTCTTCGTCTTGGCCGGAATGCGAAATGGTTTTCTCGACACTCATTTCTTTTATTTTATAGGCATAACTCATTTTTTTATCGTCATGCTTTTTCAATTCTTCGGTAATCGTACCGCCGTCCTTTAGCGTCAAAACGCGGGTCGCGCCTTTCTTGTTGCCGCCCTCACCTAGTGTACTGGCCACTACCGGCAGCCAAGATAAATCGTCGAAGTTTTTAATCAACGCCCAGACTTTATCAGCCGGGGCATTGATAGTGATATCCTGCTTGACTTTTTGACGCACCGGGCCATGTGCGTGAGCGCCGGCAGCAAATAAAAACAAAGCTGAGACTAAGAGCGTGAATTTTTTCATTATTGACTTCCTATTGCGGAAAAGTGAAAAGATAGCCGGGCATTATATGCCAAATTCCCAGCCGCTAAAATCTGATAGAGGATTAATTCTGCGAAAAACCACCTGAATTTTTCCTGAATTCCCATGATGAACCTTAAAAAAACAGCGTGCGATGGTGTTCACCCAGCTCAAGCAGTAAAACGTCTTGTTTTTAATTCTCTTTAATTATAACTGTCAACAGATCCCGTTTGATATCTTCGACGTTCTCCAAACCAACCGAAACACGCACTAAGCCATCTTTGATTCCGGCAATATCTCGTGCTTCCGGCGTCAGGCGTCCATGTGTGGTAGTCGCCGGATGTGTAATTGTGCTTTTGGCGTCACCTAGATTGGCCGTAATCGAAATCATGCGGGTCGAATCGATTAGATTCCAGGCCGACACTTTGCCGCCCTTCAATTCAAAACTCACGATACCGCCGAATCCGTTTTGCTGACGTTTCGCCAACTCATGTTGCGGATGCGATTCCAGCCCCGGATAGTGAACCCTTTCTACTCCAGGTTGCTTTTCCAACCAACGAGCTAAATCCAAAGCATTGGCGCAATGTTTTTCCATGCGCAGTGCTAGCGTTTCGAGTCCCGACAAAAAAGCCCAGGCATTGAAGGGGCTCATCGTAGCGCCGCCTGTGCGCAAATAAGGATAAATAGCCTTTTCGATGATTTCATCGGAAGCGACAACAGCACCGCCGACACAACGGCCATGCCCATCGATATATTTGGTCGCCGAATGCACGATGATATCGGCGCCGAGGTCGAGCGGTTTTTGCAGCGCCGGAGTACAAAAACAATTATCGACGATCAGCAAACAATCATGCCGGTGCGCCAAGTCGGCTAGCGCTTGAATATCGGCGATTTCGGTCAACGGGTTGGACGGCGTTTCCAAAAACAGAAAACGGGTATTCGGTTTGATTGCCGCTTCCCAAGCGGCCAAATCGGTTAAGTCGACAAAATCGCTGCCCACGCCGAACTTGGCAAAATAATTTTGAAACATTAATACGGTATTGCCGAATACACCGCGCGAAACTACCACATGATCGCCCGATTTCAGCAAACCCATGCCCACCGCCATAATTGCGGCCATACCCGACGCAAAAGCCAGGCAACGCTCACCATTTTCCATTCTAGCTAGTCTTTCTTGAAATGCATTGACAGTCGGATTGGTAAAGCGGGAATAGATATTACCGGGAATTTGGCCGGTAAACTTCAATGAGGCTTCTTCGGCGCTGTCAAACACATAACTGGAAGTCATAAATATCGGAATGCTATGTTCTGCTTCGCTTGTGCGCCGATGCCCCGTTCTAATGGCCTGAGTTTCGAGCGAATAATCGTTCCAATCGGTATCTTTCATGTTGTTCCTGTTATCACCGGTGAGACGTTTCTATAGGTTTGCTCATAGTCTTTTCTTTGCTCAGTCTGAATTCTGTATTTCTATAATAAAATTTTCCGAATTTCTTTTCGCCTGAGCATCATCATTACGCAAGGCTTGAACATTTTGCAAATACGCATCATCGATATCGCCAGTAATATATTCACTGCTGAAACATGATGTATCGAAATGCTGAATATCCCTATTGCCTCTTCTTACCGCCTCGATCAAGTCCTCCAGATCCTGATAAATTAAACGATCCGCGCCGATCGCTTCGCAAACCTCGTCTTCGGTTCGCCCATGCGCAATCAATTCCTCGACCACCGGCATATCGATACCATAGACATTGGGATACCTGACCGGCGGCGCGGCTGATGCAAAATACACTTTTTTGGCCCCAGCCTCCCGAGCCATTTGAATGATTTGTTCGGAAGTCGTGCCCCTAACCACCGAGTCGTCGACCAGCAGAACATTTTTACCGTCGAATTCCAAATCGATCGCATTGAGCTTTTGTTTGACCGATTTTTTGCGCTTTTGTTGCCCCGGCATGATGAACGTCCGACCGATATAACGGTTTTTGATAAAACCTTCCCGATACTTGACGTGCAGTTTATTGGCCAACTGCAATGCTGCGGTTCGACTGGTATCGGGGATCGGAATTACGACATCGATATCGTGATCCGGCCAAATCCGCATGATTTTCTCGGCCAGTTTTTCACCCATTCTCAATCGAGCTTTATAAACCTGGATATCGTCGATGATAGAGTCGGGTCGAGCAAAATAGACATATTCGAACATACAAGGACAATGATCGACGAAATCGGAACATTGCTTGGTATGCAAGGCACCGGATTCCTCGATGAATACCGCTTCTCCGGGCTCGATATCTCGAATCAGATCAAAGCCCAAGACATCCAGCGCGACGCTTTCGGAAGCGATCATGAATTCGCTGCCTTTATCGGTTTTTCTTTCGCCGAATACGATAGGACGGATACCGTGCGGGTCGCGAAAACCTAAAATACCGAAGCCCGCTATCATTACAACGACCGCGTATGCCCCGCGAACACGCTGATGAACTCTGGAAACTGCAGTAAACACGTCGTCCACCGTTAATTCCAACTTACGCAATTGCTGCAACTCATGCGCAAACACATTAAGTAATACTTCAGAATCCGAATCAGTATTGATATGACGTTGATCTTCTATGAACAAAACATGCTTCAATGCTTCGGTGTTGGTTAAATTGCCATTATGAGCCAACGTTAAACCAAACGGCGAATTCACATAAAAAGGCTGAGCTTCGGCTGAACTTGTGCATCCTGCGGTCGGATAGCGCACATGGCCTATGCCCATATTACCCTTGAGCTTCAACATTTGACTGGTAGTGAAAACATCCCGAACCAGGCCATTGTCCTTGCGTAAATGCAAGCGTCCGTTTTCACAAGTCACGATGCCGCTCGCATCCTGCCCCCTATGCTGCAATACGGTCAACGCATCGTACAGTTCTTGATTAACGTTGTTATTAGCAACAATACCGGCAATACCACACATGCTTTAGACCTAAAATTTTTATCAACGATAATTAACATAGCTCATCACGTCCGACGGAATATGTTCCCGCAGCCAGACGGCAAGCGATTGAAAAGGCGGAATCAAAGTCGACTCCTTCCACCAAGCATCCTCAGGAAGCGGAGTCAAACCGGCTAACATGATGCAAACCGTAACGACCAGCAATCCGCGAGCAATGCCAAAAATCATTCCGGCGAAACGATCCGACCCGGTTAATCCGGTTTGCTTGACCAATTTTCGTAACACCAAATTAATCAACGCACCCCCAATCAACACGGCAAAAAACAATGCCGCAAAGGCTGCCGCAATGCGTGCCGACGGCGCGCTAAATAACGGCTGCAACAAAGCGGAGAGCTCACGACTAAATGTTAAGCCGGCCCAGATGGCGACAATCCACAATAGCAGCGAAAAAGCTTCTTCGATAAAACCTTTAAACAAACCGATCACCAAGGAAATGGAGATCAACCCCAAAATGGCATAATCAACCCAGATCATGTCCGCATCTCCTATAAAGCTCATTCGGAAACCAGAAAACCTTTCAGGCTGTGTTGGCTGTCCAATTGTATCAATTGGGTTTCAGCCCGTTTTTTATCGAGCTCGGGACCAACACGAAGACGATAGGCTTTACCTTGCGCGGTATCGACTTCGGTAACGGCGGCAGGAAAGCCTTGTGCGCGTAGTTTATCACGGAGTGAATCGGCATTTTCTTGTTTACTGAAACTGCCTAATTGAATATACCACTTAACCATTCCGATACTTTGAGTAGGAGTGCTCTGCGGAGCAATCGACTTGCTTGCTTGCACCTTGGCTGTTCCCGGTTCAAGAGCTTTGGGCTTATTGACCGACAATAACAAACTATTCAGATTATTGGCGGCATCCAATCGAGTCCTAAGGGCTTGAGCCTTGCTTTTATCGGTTTCAGGCCCTACTAAGACCCGATAGGATTTTCCTGCGCGGGTATCAAACTCCTCGACCGAAGTTGAAAAACCTTGCGAACGTAATTTATCGCGTAGTGCAAATGCATTGTCCTTCTTACTAAAACTACCCGGCTGAATATACCAAGTCACGAGTTCCGCAATCGGCAATGTAGCGGACACCTCAGTTTTAGTTTCGGGCACTTTGGCAACCGGAACCGGAGTTGTCGCGGTTTTTTCAACCGTTGACGATTTAGCCGTTCCCGCTTCAGCCAAAGAGCCCGGCAGCGCTGCTTTATCAATAGGCTTGAGTTCCGATCCGTCATCGACAGGCCCCATGTAATCAAGTTCTTCCTGAGTTAAACCTTCGGCCTCGCCGGAAAGCTGCACAGTTTCATCAATTGTCTCTTCGCTCCATTGAGGACGACTATCCTCCGGAAGACGTTCGGCAGTCTTAGCGAAGGCTTCCACAGGCGGTTTAGGCAAAGTCAACTCGTTGACCATTTGACCGCTTTCTTCAATGGGATCGTCAAACAGCATTGGTACAAAAATAGCGGCCAAAGCAGTAATGACAACCGCGCCGATCAATCTTTGCTTTAATTCCTGGTCCATCGTTAACCTCTAAGCTAAACCAGCCAAATATTCAGATACTAAAAAGAAAGAGCCGAAAACCAATAATAAATCGCTTTTTCCGGCTTTAGTCTTGGCACTATTCAAAGCTTCTTGCAATCCGGAAAAACCAAAAGTCACATTGGTAATCTCACACTGTTGAAAATACGCCTGCATCGATGCCTCGGACACACATCTTGGGTTATCCTTCAATGGCGCAAAATACCATTGATAAACCACCGGCTTCATGATATCGATAACGCCCGAAATATCTTTATCCTTCATCATCGCGAAAACCGCATGAATACACTTGCCCGGAAAATTATCATTAATAAAGTCAACCAAGGTCTGGACGGCCTGCGGATTATGCCCGACATCAAGCAATACCGTAATGTCATCGTTAATTAATTGAAAACGCCCGGTCAGTTCAACGGAAGCTATGCCTTGTTTTATCGAATCCACACTCATCGGCAGTCGCGAAGACAATCGGGTCACGGCCATTACCACGGCAGCCGCATTTCGATATTGATGCTCTCCTTTAAGATTAGGTTCCGGCAATCCGTCGATCTGCCGACCGGATGCATACCATACCCAACCTATCGGCTGCTTACGATACGCAAAATCGCGCCCGATAAAAAAAGCCGGGGTACCAATTTCGTTTGCATATTCGAATATCGATTCGGGCGGTTCAGGATCGCTAATAATCGCAGGAACCTGCTTTCTGAAAATACCGGCTTTTTCACGACCAATCAGCTCTCGCGTTTCACCGAGCCATTCCGCATGATCGATCCCGATGCTGGAAATAATCGAAACGTCGGGGTCCACAATATTAACGGCATCAAGACGCCCGCCCAAACCCACCTCCAACAATTGCACATCGAGATTGGCCCTGGAAAAAATATCGAGTGCGGCCAAGGTGCCGAATTCAAAGTAACTCAACGACACACCATCTCGAACCGATTCAATACGCTCGAAAGCCGAACAGATCAAATCGTCGCTAACCGGTTTACCGTCAATTTTTATACGTTCGTTATAGTTTAGAATATGCGGAGAAGTATAAGTGCCGACTCGATAACCTTGAGCCCGATAAATGAATTCTAAAAAAGCCACACATGAACCTTTGCCGTTGGTTCCAGCTACCGTGATCGTTGGCGGCTTATCGTAATCCGGCTGCAACGCTAGGAACACGCTCAGCACCCGTTCCAAGCCTAGATCAATCGTTTGCGGGTGCAAACCTTCCTGCCACTTCAACCAGCCCTCGAGTGTATCGAAATGCTTCATCACAGAAAAATTATGGGTTCCACGAAAACACAAAAAGGCACGAAAGCGCCAACGAGATAGACAATTGTGGATCGCCCCATCCAATAACTGCAGACTTAAGCCCTATCGAGGACTGATTTTTGTTGTGTCTTTCGTGCTTTTCGAGGTTTAACCGCAACAGTAGGATCATTCGACTAATTATAATTGCTGCCAATTTATAATTACACTTAATCCTGAACGGCAGGCAAAGGTTCGGCTTCGGCCAAGATAATTGGCTCGTCGACATTCGGACTAATTTTCGTTTCCATCCGTGAAGCCATCAACATCGCCAGCATTGCAGCTATTTTATCGCGCATTTCACGCCTATCGATAATCATGTCGATTGCGCCGTGCTCTTGCAGAAACTCGCTACGTTGAAAACCTTCGGGCAATTTTTCTCGAACGGTTTGCTCGATGACGCGGGGTCCTGCAAAACCGATCAAAGCATTTGGCTCGGCGACATTGATATCGCCAAGCATCGCCAAACTCGCCGAAACGCCGCCCATCGTCGGGTCGGTCATACACGAAATAAACGGCAACCCCGCTTCTGACAAGCGGGTCAAGGCCGCGCTGGTTTTAGCCATTTGAAACAGTGAAAACAATGATTCCTGCATGCGGGCACCGCCGCTGGCGGTAAAAACAATGAACGGCGCACCGATTTCAAGGCTCTTGTTAACACCTCGAACAAAACGCTCACCGACAACCGAACCCATCGAACCACCCATGAAACTAAAATCAAACGCGGCAGCCACGATATCCTTATTCTTGAGCTTACCCTTAATCACTACCAAGGCATCACTTTCCTTGGTCTGTTTTTGCGCTTGGCTGATGCGGTCTTTATATCGCTTGGAATCCTTGAATCTAAGTGGATCGGTCGGTTTGATTTGTTGGCCGATTTCTTCTTGATCCTGTTCATCGAGAAATAATGCCAAGCGAACTCTAGCCGATACACGCATATGGTGATTGCATTTAGGGCATACACTGGAATTACGTTCCAATTCGTTGTTATAAAGAATCGCGTTACAATTCGGGCACTTGGTCCATAACCCCTCAGGCACCGCGCCTTTTTTCTTGTTATTCCCGTCTGTTCTAATAGTTGAAGGGACCAGTTTTTCAAACCAACTCATATTTTAAACTCCGAATTCGCTCATGTGATCGACGACTTATTCATCCATCGCAGCGCGCATGGCTTTAAGTAAATCGACTATTTCGGAACAGGCCTGCTCCGGATTATCCAAATTCGCTTCGATTTTACTGATCAAGGCGCTACCGACAACGACTCCGTCACCTAAATGAGCCACTGTCTTCGCTGTTTCGGCATCCTTGACACCGAAGCCGATACCAATCGGCAATCGAGTATTGGCACGGATCAACTTCAGCCTTTCCTCGACATCGGCGGCGTTCAAATGCCCGGCACCGGTCACGCCCTTGAGTGAAACGTAGTAAATATAACCACTGCCCGCCGCATCCATTTTACGAATGCGTTCTTCATTGCTATTAGGCGCCAACAAAAAAATCGGATCGATACCGCGTTCTTTCAGCAACGAAACACACAATTCGGCCTCTTCGGGCGGCAAATCAACCGTCAGCACGCCATCGATTTCGACGCGTTGCGCCGCATTTGCGAAATCCTCATAACCCATTGCCTCGATCGGATTCAAATACCCCATCAATACCACCGGCGTTCGGT
>SLIO01000386.1 GCA_007135635.1 Methylomicrobium sp.
TCAACATGCTTTTAAAAGGCTGTACGATTAAATCGCGTTTATTCGAATAGCCTTTTCCTAAAATCAATTGTCCGGAATCGAGAATACCGATTTTTCGTTCCTTATCTTCCAACAAACCGATAAACCATGAGGGTTGACCAGGGATTTTAGTGATCGTCTTATCGAATTTAATGGCTCTGGATAATTCAACTAAAGGGGTTGCAAGAATGAGTTGACCTATTTTAAAAAACAAAGCCTGGAATTCATATTGCGCCCAAGGCGGCATCACCGCAAGCGGCGTGGCAGGTTTTGGAACCAATTGCAGCTCAACTAAAGCCGGCTTCTTGACAATAGGTTCGCTTTCTTCTTTTACTTTCGATTTGACGATCGTTTTCGGCACCGGCTCTTCGGTTTTAGGTGCCGATCGCGTAATCTCATCCGAATCCTCAGTCGGCATTTCCTCCAGCAAGGTTTTCAAATAACTGTCGAGCGCCAATTCCTGATGAATAATCTGTTGTTCAATATCCAAATTTTTATTGCCAATATCAATCATTAAACTGCTGCCGTTTCTTTGACAGGCTGACTATCATGCAATAACAAGCGGTCCAGCAGGGCTGAATAAGCCTCTACGGCTTTCGATTCCGGCAAATAAATTGATAGCGGAATACCTTGCGTGCTGGCATCCCTGATTTTTGTATCGATCGGTATGATCGAATTCCAAAGATAATCCGGATATTGGCTCCTTAATATTCTGAGGCTTTCTTGAGCGGCGCGCGTTCTTTTATCGAACATTGTCGGTACAATCGTGTACCGAGGCGCATTGGCGCGCGACTTATAAACCATGTTGATCGTATGCATCATGCGCTCGAGCCCCTTGACGGCCAAAAACTCGGCTAAAACCGGCATGATTAATTGTTGACAAGCCGCCAGTGCATTGATCATTAACACACCTAGCATCGGCGGGCTATCGATAATGACATAATCATAACGATCGGCTACTTTGGCTAAGGCATTGTTGACCACCAAACCCATGCCGCCCATAGACGCGACCTGCCGGTCCAATGTCGCAATCGCGGTCGCGGCCGGCAACACAAATAAACCGTCAAACTTAGTTTCTACGATATAAGGCTCGGGTCCCGTATTTTTCTTTTTTAAACTGGCATCATGAAAAAGATTGTACACGCTGGCCTTGACTTCGTCGGGATTCATTTTGAAATAACTCGTCAAAGCGCCGTGCGGGTCGAGATCCACCAATAATGTACGAAACCCCCAGGAAGACAATAGACCGCCGAGCGTAACGACAGTCGTCGTTTTGCCCACACCGCCTTTCTGATTGGATACCGTCCAGACCTTCATAAAATGCCTTTCATCCTAAATTCATTAGCCATACCACAAAAAACTCGGTTCTCGAAGATTTTCGGGTTCCCACGCTGGAACGGTGAGAACGAGGAATTGCCTACCACTATTGGGAATGCTGGGTATTGTTTACTTCAGCTTCGGTAACCGGCGAGATGTTCAATAATTTCGCTCTTTCTTCGTCATCCGCACCGTAACGAGCAAAAGCATGTGACATCAATACCACCACGACTCTTCTATTTTGAAATCGACCCGCCTCGCTACTATTATCGGCTATCGGATGAAATTCTCCATAGCCGACCGCCGATAATCGTGACGGCGCTATTCCCTCGCTGACGAATTCCCTCACTACACTAGTCGCTCGCGCCGAAGACAATTCCCAATTGGACGGGAATTTAACTGTACTAATCGGAATCGTATCGGTATGCCCCTCGATATTGATGACATTCGGCATGCGTCTGACAATTTCAGAAACTTTTTTCAAAACCGGTAGCGCTTTTGGCGATAACTCAGCCTCGCCGCTCGCGAATAACAGTTCACTATTCATTTCCAGTTCGATCCAAAAATCATGTTTTTTTACCGCCACCAAATCCTTTTCGATAAATGGCGCCAAGACTTCCGACATTTGCTCGGACGCCTCGATCAAATTACGTCGCTCACGCAGTATTTCCTCACTGAGCTCATGTTTTCTTTCGACCTCCTCCAAAGTCGGATGAGGTAGCTCGATCGGCTGAACGGTCATGGGCTCTTCTCCGATTTGGATTGGCTGCACCACGGTAAAAGGGGTGCCTTCTCTATCGGAAATCGCCGATATTGATTGCCTTTTCGAAAAAGCCTCACCCAATGAATCGGACAGTGTCTTATATTTACCCTCGTTGACCGACGAAATCGAATACATCACGACAAAAAACGCAAACAATAAGGTAATAAAATCAGCGTAAGAGATCAGCCATCGTTCATGATTTTCAGGCTCAGCCACTTCTTTTTTTTTGCGCCGCATGACGTTCTCCGAGCTAATCCCGATTTTCGATTAAAAAACCGGATAATTTCAATTCGATATTTTTTGGATTTTCTCCCTCGGCGATCGCTACAATACCTTCTACTAACAACTCTCTGGTTTGCGACATTGACAATATTTGCATCTTCAATTTGTTTGCCACCGGCAAAAAAATCAGATTGGCAAAGCCAACGCCATAGATCGTCGCAACAAATGCCGTAGCAATTCCGGAACCCAGCAAACCTGGCTCGGCCAGATTTTTCATAACATGAATAAGACCGATCACGGCGCCGAGAATACCGATCGTCGGCGAGTAACCGCCCATCGCCTCAAATACCCTGGCCGCCTGTAAATCACTAAATTCCCTTGTGTTAATCTCCAGCTCCAAACAATCTCGGATCACTTGCGGTTCGCTACCGTCGACTAACAACTGCAACCCTTTGAGTGCGAACGGATCGATTTCAGTATCGAGAATCGACTCCAAGCCGAGCAAGCCTTCTTTTCTAGCCAACGCGCTCCATTCGACCATTTTGTTAACTTGTTGATCAAGCAATTGCTTCCGGGGCCTGAATATCCATAAACTGATATTGATACCACGTAAGAACACGGCCGGCGGAAATTGCAGCAATGTCGCGCCTAACGTTCCGCCTAAAACAATCACCAAAGCCGGTCCGTTTAGCAGCGCTTCAGCATGCCCGCCGTCCATTAAAGTTCCGCCCACGATCGCCACGAAACCCAACACGACACCAATGAGACTTAAATAATCCATTAAGCGATCCGACTCAATTGCCGGCCTATTTCATCGAGGCTATAAACATTATCGGCCAAGCCTGCATCGATAACCGCTTTAGGCATACCGTATATCGTGCAACTTTCCTCGTTTTGGGCCCAAATTATCGACCCGGCTTGCTTAAGTTTGCGGGCACCTTCCTTGCCGTCCGAGCCCATCCCGGTTAATACAATTGCCAACACTCCATCTTGAAAATGCCGAGCGACCGAGGCCAATGTAATATCGGCACACGGGCTGTAAATTTCTCCGGCTATTTTCGACCGTAAAACAATCGACTTACGCACAGCAGAGCCTTTAAGTTCCAATTGCATTCCTCCCGCAGCGACCAACGCCGTTCCCGGCTCCAAGGTATCGCCATCGCGTGCTTCCCTCACCTTGATACGGCATAATTGATCCAAACGGCCTGCAAAACTGGCCGTGAAGTTTTGCGGCATGTGCTGAACAATGATCACCGGCAATGAGCATGACTGCGAAATTTGGCTTAACACTTGCTGCACCGCAACAGGACCGCCGGTCGAGGCGGCAATCACCATGATGCGTAACGCGCCGAATTGTCTCGCTGTTTGCTGAGCCTCTTGCTTAGCCGGTTTTTCAAGCGATTTTCCATTCGGTTCGGTTTTAGCCTTGGTCAGCGCTATGCTGCTTTTTGTTTTGATTTTTCCGGCTTGCAAGGCAACCATGCGCACCCTTCGGCGAAGCAAGCGTTTGGCCGTCTCCCGGTCGGCATCGATCTCATCCAGTCGCTTCGGTAAAAAATCCACCGCACCGGCATGCAAGGCATCCAAAGTCGCTTGCGCGCCCACCTGAGTCATTGCCGAAAACATCAAAATAGGCGTCGGCGTTTCAGCCATGATGCGCTTAACCGCAGTAATACCATCCATTAGCGGCATCTCGATATCCATCGTTATGACATCGGGCGATAAGGCAGCCGTCAACCTGATCGCTTGTAAGCCGTTATTGGCAATACCTACCACTTCAAACTCGGCGAGTCCCTCGCTATCTTTTGATTCCTCGAGAACTTCCTTGATTCTTTTACAAATAAAACCGGAATCGTCGACTATTAATACCTTAACGGCCATGAACTTCTAATTGTACCTTTTGCTAATCAAATTTCGGCGCTGGGGTCCCCGTCAAAGGACGCCGTGAATACGTCCATGTAGGATCTATGACAGCATCCCTGCTGTCATAGCCTTTGCGAGCGCCATGGATGGCGTGAATGTCGATTTTGCAGGAGCAAAAATCGACCGAACACCCCGACGCCTCCAAACCTTAACGCCGCAAGTTGAAGTGCGATAGGTATATTAGCTTGCATATCGCTTCATTAACCCGGGTACGTCGAGAATCAGTGCAATGCGGCCGTCTCCGGTGATCGTCGCCCCCGAAAGCCCGTCCAAACCTTGCAATTTAGCGCCTAAAGCCTTAATGACAACTTCTTCCTGACCAATTAATTGATCCACAACAAAACCGACTTGACGCCCACCGGCATTGACCACGACGACATGTGCGGAAACTTTTTTATTAAGCACATAATTCGGGTCCTGCACGAGCCATTCGCCGAGATAAAACAACGGAAGGGCTTTGTTTCGGACCATGACGACCTGCTGTCCGTCCACGACATTGGTCACACGCAGATCCAGATCGAGAATTTCCAAAACGCTACCCAACGGTAATGCGAAGGCTTGATCGGCCAACTTGACCATCAATGTCGGCATGATCGCAAGCGTCAAAGGTACCTTAATCGTAATCGTAGTACCGACACCTTCCTTTGCATCGACTTCGACAGTACCGTTCATTTGAGAGATACGGGTTTTTACAACATCCATACCGACGCCCCGACCCGAAACATCGGAAATCTCATTTTTGGTCGAAAATCCGGGCATGAAAATTAAATTAAAGCATTCACGCGAGTCTAGTCGAGCGGCAGTCTCGGCATCCATTAAGCCTTTTTCGACGACCTTGGCACGCAAAGCATTGGCATTCATACCTTTACCATCATCCTTTATCGATAGCTCGATATGATCGCCTTGCTGCGAAGCGCTCAACACCACCAAACCCTCGGCCGGCTTACCTGCCGCTGTCCGCTCTTCCGGGCTTTCGATACCGTGATCGACCGAATTTCTGACTAAATGCACCAACGGATCGGCCAAAGCCTCGACTAAGTTTTTGTCGAGATCGGTTTCTTCTCCAACTAATTCCAGCCTGATTTGTTTATTGAGGCTACGCGCCAAATCCCGAACCACGCGCGGAAAGCGACCGAATACTTTTTTAATCGGCTGCATTCGGGTTTTCATGACCGCTAATTGCAGATCGGCCGTCACAACATCGAGATTGGCAATGGCCTTGGTCATCTGGTCATCGCTATCGGATGCCGATCTAAGCGTCTGTAATCGATTTCGCACCAAAACCAATTCGCCAACCATGTTCATGATATCGTCGAGTACCTGTGTATCGACCCTGACCGTGGTTTCGATTTGCGGGGCGGCTGCCGGAACGGCTTTAGAGACAGCTGGCTTTTGAACTTTAGCATCATACTGCTCTACCGATTTATTCTGTTCTACCAGCTTCGGAGCTAGCGCCGGCTTGTCTTTGTTGTCGGAAACGGATTCGGCGGCAGGTTTCTTTTCCGGCGCCTTAGGAACTTGAGTGCTGATTTCAGCAATTACCGAAGGGTTGAATTGCCCTTTACCATGCAATTGATCGAGCAAATTTTCGAATTCGTCTTCGGTAATCTCATCGGAATGCGAAGACGCCGATGCCGGTTTTTCGGCGGACATCGATACCGTTTCGGCATTTTCCGATGCGGTTTCGCTTCGATCGGATTTCGACGATGTAGGCGAACCGCCCTTACCGTGCAGCGCATCGAGTAGTTGCTCAAATTCATCTTCGGTGATTTCATCTGTTGCCGAAGCCGATTTTGATTCGCTCTGCGTTATTTTGGGCGCGGTCGGCGAAGCACCTTTACCATGCAAAATGTCGAGTAATTGCTCGAACTCATCTTCGGTGATTTCATCGGAGCTAGAACTATCGGCATTGCCTCTGGATTCCCCGCCGGCCAAGTTCAGCATCGATTCGAATTCTTTCTCGACAATATCGATCTCATCGGCGGCAGCGATAGGCGATGGCTCTTGCTCTTCCGCACTGTGTAGTAGTTCGGGCGCTTCCGAATCGCCTGCTTTGTCGGGCAACGTAAAAGTCTGAAGCTTGTTCAGCAAGGTTGACGATGCCCGCTCCGGCTCTTTTCCAACACGGATCTGACCGAACATTCCGTTAACAATATCCAGCACCTGAAGAACGATGTCCATCAATTTAGGTTCGACTTTTCTATCGCCTTGTCGAAGCACATTAAAGACATCCTCAGCTTTGTGACAAACTTCAACCAGAGGATCTATCGCTAAAAATCCGGCACCGCCTTTGACGGTATGAAAACCTCTAAATATGGCATTGAGCAAATCGTAATCATCGGGCATCTGCTCGAGTTGAACCAACTGCTCACCCAATAATTCGATTATTTCGCAAGACTCGACTAGAAAATCCTGTAAAATTTCGTCGTCCAGATCAATCGCCATAATTAATCCTCAAAAACCCAAGCTGGATAGCAAATCGTCAACATCGTCCTGGCTAGTCGCCACCTCGCCTTGTTTATCGTCAACACCCGGCACGACCGGTCCAGGCAATTCGACGTTCGACATAGACGTCTCTCTCGATGCCGCTTTAACGCTTGATAAACGGATTAAATCGACCATGCCGGTTTCCAAGTCTTCGACCATCGATATCACGCGTCGGATTATTTGTCCGGTAATGTCCTGAAAACCTTGAGCCATTAGAATATCGTTGAGCCCGTTTTGCATGATTTCCAGAGATTTAACCGACTCATTGAAATACTCGGTGATTTCCTGGCTCATGCCCTTGAACTCTTCAAAAGGCATTTTTCGAATCAAAAAACGTTCCCAGTTTTCGGCGAGTTTTGTGGCTTGCCCGTTGAGCATTCGCGCAACCGGAACGATATCTTCGACAACGGTCAAGGTTTGGTCGGCGGCTTGCTCGGTCATTGTAATGACGTAGCGAAGTCGTTCCTTCGCATCGGGAATTTCCTGAGCGGCAATCTCGGTGATTTTCGAATCCACGGAAAAATGCACCATTGCATCGTGCAATTGCCGGGTTAACCGACCCACTTCGATAAATAATTGACTCTCGCGGATCCCTGCGATTTCATCGAGAATTCTGTCAGCTGTTTGCTCGTCCCCTTCTTCCAATGCCTTAAGCAAGTCTTTAACCTGACTGAGGCGATCTTTATCGGTCATTAAATCCCCTCAAACTAGCTGTCTATGCGTTCAAAGATTTTTTCAATTTTTTCTTTGAGTGTCGCGGCGGTAAAAGGCTTGATGATGTATCCATTGACGCCGGCTTGAGCCGCCATAATAATCTGCTCGCGCTTAGCTTCGGCCGTCACCATTAATACCGGTAATTTGGCCAGGTCAGGGTCGGCTCGAACGGCTTTCAGCAAATCCAATCCGGACATGCCCGGCATATTCCAGTCTGTCACTAAAAAATCTATGCCTCCGGCTTTTAATCTCGGCAAAGCGGTTTTACCGTCATCGGCTTCGGCCGTATTCGTAAAACCTAAGTCCCTCAGCAAGTTTTTTATAATACGTCTCATCGTCGAAAAATCATCCACAATGAGAATTTTCATATTTTTATCCAAGGATAGTCTCCAACCCACTCAACTTAATAAATAAAACTTTTTGTAACCGATGCTGCGCATCGCACTCTTTCCCAAGCTCCAGCTTGGGAAACACACCCCGTAAGCTGCAGCTTCCCGAGACCGACACAACCTCCGCACATTCTCAATTAACCAGGACTCGCTCGTTAAATCTTCGTTGATTGTCGGGAAGCTAGAGTTTCCTGAACGCAACTATTCAGCCTCCCCCGGAAATTATCGTTCCCACGCTCTGCGTGGGGATGCCTGAATACCGCTCCAGCGGTACGAGACGCTAGAGCGTCTCGGTCTTCATTCCCACGCTGGAGCGTGGGAACGATAA
>SLIO01000197.1 GCA_007135635.1 Methylomicrobium sp.
AAATGAGCGAAGCGCTTGTCTTGTTCTCCATATCCGGCTTGGTATTGCGATTCGATTTCAAACCCGATTTCCTCTTCTCGGCTCGGTTTGAAAACGCGGTAGCCGTACATATTGAAATCGCGGTCGCCATTGGAGTTGGAATGACCGATGTAATTTAATTCGGCGCGAAGCCAGGGCAGGCTATCAATGGGCGGCAATAACAGATAAGTGCCCCACATCGAGCTTTCATTCTCATCCAATACCGAATCCAGCTTTTCCATGTCTTTATCGACCGGCCAAACGGCGAAGCTTTGCGTGCGAAAACTATCTTGAGATTCTCCAATAGTCCAATAGACGCCGTCATAGGAATTGGTCGTGTTGCGAAAATTGTTTCGCGCTATCCAGCGACCGCGCCCCAAATCCATGTTGACGCGACCGAATCGAATTTCGGTGGGTAGGTCTAGGCCGAAAAATTGTTTGAAATGGAAATCCAGGTGTAATTGTTGAATATCCGTTTTATTGATATGGTTTGCGCTGACATTGGAGTCTTCTTCGGTCAAGTTTACTCGTGAATCTTGAAGTTCGACCGTAAAACGAAGCGGGTCCAAAATGTCTTTGATTGCGAACATGACACGAGTACGGTGACTGAGTTGTTGGTCGACCGATCGCAGACCGCGGCGAAATTGTCCGTTCATGTATTCGTATCGTGTTCGGTGTTCTCCGCCAATGATCAGCCAAGACGGCGCGCCGGCCAGCTCGGAAAAGTAACCTGGGTGTGCCTGGAAATCTTCACTGATTTCATCGTAATAACCGATGACTCGGTAATCGATTTTAAGTTTGCGTTGCATACGAGACCTTTTCCATCTATGGGGTACGATCTCGGTATCTTTTTCAAGCCATGCATCGACGGCTTCTTCAATTGCCGCATCTTCGGTTTTTTGATCAACGGTGTCTATTAACTGATAATCGCATGCGTCCATGCCTTCTAAGTCCATATCTGGAGTGCAAGGCTCTATTTCTGTGTCAATCTCTGTTTCTATTTCAGTTTCTAATTCCGCCTTGACTGAGTCGAGTGCGTTATCCACCCGTGGGGGAGCGGTTTCGGCGAAGGAAATTAATGGGTAAAAATAAGCTATGCATAAAACGAAGCATTGCGCATAACGCAAGGAATTTAGATTATTTAACATAAAAGAGAGGAGGTATAAGTCTGAAATTAAAAAAAATTATCAGGCGATGTCAGAAATTCATGATTTCTGCAGAAAAAAGTGCATGAAGCGACGAATTCTCTCCCTTCTTAGTGGAGAATCGATTAGTTTTTAGGTGTCCTGTTCCTAAATCATCAAAATTCGATTCGACAAGTAAAGTAAGTTGGGATTTAGGGGCTGGAGGTTTGGCGGCACTATGAATGATGTGAATGTGGACTTAACTAGACCAAAAATCCTCCAAACACCTCGGCGCTTCCATATGATAATGCCGAAATATAAATTGAATGAACAATATATCATATTGTTCATATTGTTCATATTGTTCATATTGTTCATATTGTTCATATTGTTCATATTGTTCATATTGTAAGAATATCCAGCAACTGCTGTAAGTTGACCTTTTTACAGTCAATTCGTTTCATTGATAAATGAAAGTATCTGTAATCAGGTAGGCGATTGTCTATGTTCGGTTCGGCCCCCACCGTTTCATATCAAAGCATGCAGCCGAATAGAGCGAGTTGGCATTCGAAATATGATGAGTCGAAAATACCTTTGCCGGTATCGTCGGCTTAGGCTCTAATTTCGAAGGTTTCCAAATCACGCAACCGGGCAACGCCAACATGCAGGTCGCGATACAATTGGTACTGCAAGAATCGGGTTTGGAGCTTGCGGCAATCGGTTATGTCAGTGCGCAAGGCACCGCTACAGATTTAGGCGACATATCAGAAAGTCATTCCAGGGCTGCCGTGTTGGGCAACAAGATTCCGATCAGCTCAATGAAAAGTTATACTGGCCATACGCTCGGCGCTTGCGGTTCGATTGAATCTTGGTCAGCGGCCCGGATGATGAATTGCACTTGTTAGTCGAATCCGCGTGAGTAATAATTTCGCTTTCTGCGGCATAAATAACTATTTGATTTTTAATCGGGTTTGAGCATTCAGTTATGGTGAAAATAATGACCGTGACCGCCAATTCGGCAATCGATTTATTGCTCGAAGTCGAAAGTTTAGTGCCGGGCGAAACGCTGTCGGCCCTTCGCGCCAAGGAGTTTGCCTGCGGCAAAGGCATCAATGTCGCGAAGGCTATCGAGTCGCTGGGGCATGCCGTTTTATGTTTGGGCTTTGCGGGAGAGCGCTCAATCGATGCATTTCATGTCCTGCAAACCGAGCGGTTTAAAACCGATTTGACCGAGGTGTCCGGCAAGACGCGCACCAATATTACGCTGCATGATTCGGCGAGCGGACGGGAAACGCATATTCGAACCGCAGGATTCAGCGTGACGCAAGACGATTGCCGCCGTTTATGCGAAACCGTCAAGTCTTATGCCGAGCCAGGCGATATCGTGATAATTTCCGGCAGTCTGCCGCCTGGCGCGCCGGACGATTTCTATCGAAATCTCATCGAAATCTGCCGTGAACGTGGGATGACAACCTTTTTGGATGCCAGCGGCCCCGGCTTGACTCTCGGCATCGAAGCCAAGCCCGATGCGATCAAGCCGAATCAACAAGAACTCGAAGCCTTGCTCGGCAAGTCCTTGCCGGACGAACGCAGTATCGCCGAAGCTTCCAGAGAACTGGTCAGTCAAGGTATTCAACGGGTTTATGTTTCGCGAGGCGAGCACGGCTGCATTGCCGCCTGCGAGAATATGACGATATCGGCTTATTTGAATACAGCGCCCGAGAAAATCGTCAGTCGCGTCGGCTGCGGCGATGCACTGGTGGCCGGTTTGGCGGTCGCGGCGCGGCAAGGTCTGGATGCGGAGGCCGCGTTGAGACTGGGCGTAGCTTGCGGTACGGCGAATCTATTTTCGCTGGAACCGGGCCGGTTCGAATCGGCCCGAGTCAATGATATTAACTCGCGTATCGTGGTTGAGGATATCCTGACTCTAAATTCGGCAGTTAGGCCACTAAAAGCACGAAAGTAATCAATGGTTTGCAAAGTATAGTAATTGAATGTTTTCGTGATCTTCGTGGACAAAATGCGTTATCCTAGAAAAAGTATTTCACCATGAAGATCATAAAGAATAAGAAGTTAATTCAATTACTTGTCATTTGTTTGTGTGCAACTTTCGCTATATTGTAGTTTTTGCGACTACCACTGGCCCCTGCTTGGACACTTGGCTTCGGCAAGCTGAAGCATCTTGCTAATCAGGAAATATTTTTGAAATTGTTGGTGTTCAATAGGCTATTAAGCGCCAGGTGTAGGGTGCGCATCGCGCACCAGGGGCGGGAGCTCTTGTCGGTTGGTCACCGTGCATAGGTGCGCAATGCGCACTCTGCGGCTCAGGGATCGTCAAGCGATTGCGAAGGCTCGATTTCGAACCCGACAAACTTCTTTTCTATCATGATTCGAAGAAAGTGTTTTGCCGATGTTTGGCAAAGGGCGGTTTAGGCTTGAGGTTTTCGATTCTTGTCACCGACCCCTTCCTAAGCGATTGCGGTTAAGTAAAAACAGGACGTTATTTTCGACCATATCCTGAGGATTTTTTCTAAGGATATTGAATTATTGGGCTGCGCTCGTTGGATTGCGTCCGTCTTAGACCTTTATTTCTCGTAGAGCTCGACCCGGTTTCGGCCGTTTTTCTTGGCTCTATATAATGCTTTGTCGGCTAGGTCCAATAATTCGCCTGGGGTGTTCGAGTTGATCGGGATCGCCGTCGCGACTCCTAGACTCAAAGTGACATAGCGTGAAATGGGCGAATTCGGATGCCTCAATTTCCTGTTTTCGACCGCGGCTCTCAGTTTTTCGGCCAGCGCCAGACTTTGTTCGGCATCACAGGACGTGACCACGCAAAACTCCTCGCCGCCGTAACGGCAGACGATATCTTCAGAGCGTTTCAAATATAATTTCAGGACCCTGGCTAATTTGATCAGGCATTTGTCGCCTGCGGTATGACCTTCGGCATCGTTGTAATTCTTGAAATAATCGATGTCGAGCATGATGATCGATAGCGGATACTGGTGGCGCATCGCGTGTTGCCATTCTTTTTGTACATGTTGATCGTAATAGCGCCGGTTTGGCAGGCCGGTCAACGAATCGATGAAAGCTAGGCGCAACATCGATTTAGCGAATTTGAGCTGTTTATTGACGCTACGTTCGGACGCATGAAACGCAATCAGCATCAGCAGGCCGATACTGGCGATGCTGGCATGTAACAGATACACATGGCGTAACTGTCCATCGACATAGGGCATGATCTTGTCTTGCGGTATGCTGACGCTGATGCCGCCGCGGATATCGCCCAATTGATGGTCCTTATGGCAGCGCAGACAGGACTCGTTGATTTTCAATGGTGCCATGTAGCGGTAAAAAGGCAGGTCATGCAGCTGGGCAATCTGCATTATGTTCGGTTCGCCTCGCTCGAACGCCTGAAGGGCGTTTGCCTCCCATTCGTCCGGTTGGTTTTCGGGGCGTTTCGGATTCAAACTGGTGATACTGAACTGAATGCTGGAGCGGTCTTTTTCCATTTCAGCCAGTTGCCGTGTCATGTAGGCAGGATTGATCAGGGTCAGTCGGCGGCCGTCGACCGTGACGATGTCGCGCTCGGGAACATCGAGATACGGATTTGGCGGGGTTTGCTCGCTAACTGGGACATAAACGCCGCCGTATTCGGCATTCCAGTGCCGCATCGTGACGAGATGGTTGAAAAACAATTGGCCCTGGGCGAAAGCGATGTTTTTTGCGGTTGAGTGCACGCCATTGATTTGCATCAATAGTGAAATCGCATTCAATGCCAACCAAAGCAATGCAAAAAATAAAAAGACCTTCGTTCTCATAACAGATCACATACTAAATCGCCGCTGATTATGATAACCGAGACCGGCCTTGGGATAGTGAAAATGCGCATTGATTTTAACGATTCAATGTTAAGTTTTTAAGAAACTGCGCATTGAAAGGTGCGGCACAGCCGGCGTCATTGTCGAAATAGACATGCACGCTTTTACATTGATGCCGCCATTCTTCGATCTTATCGGCCCAATGCGTCAATTCCGTTTCGGAATAAGACGATGCATAGGTTTGGGGGCGGCCATGCAGGCGAATATAAACCAGATCGGTCGTCACGCGATACCACAAGGGCCAGTCTCCTGCATCGGACTGGCAAACCGCGATGCCTGCCCTGGTCAATCGGTCGGCTGTGTCGTCGGCGAACCAGGAGGCGTGTCGGAATTCGATGACATGTCGGGTTTCGGGCCATTCCCGCAAGGCTTCGATGAAACCTTCCAATCGAGGCAGGTCTTTTTTGAATTGGCGCGATAGTTGCCAGAGTACGGCCGAAAGCTTGCCGTTTAATGATTCGGCATGCTGTTTCTCGATCAATACTGAATTTTCGGGATCCTTGAGTTTTTTGTGGTGCGTCAGATAGCGGTTCGCCTTCAGCGCAAACATGAACGCTGCGGGGGTTTCTTCATGCCATTTCTCGAATGTCGACGCTCTTTGCAGTCGATAGAAGGTGCCGTTGATTTCGACGGCGTTGAAACGTTCTGCATAGAACTTGAGCCAGTCTGTTTGTGCTGTCTTTTGATAGAAACACTCCCGCCAATGCCGATAACTCCAGCCGCTGGTACCGATATAAAGCTCGGCCACGTCAACCCTTGATGCAAATGACCGGTTCCAAGCGCGCGACTTTGCGCGCCAAACCGGCTCGGTCTGCGGTATCGACGACCGCTCCGACGTCTTTATAGGCGGCCGGCGCTTCTTCGGCGACGCCGCGCAATGACGGACTGCGAATCAGGATGCCTTGGGCGGCCAATTGATCGACGAGCGAACGGCCTTGCCATTGTTTCGTGGCCTGGCGGCGACTCATCGCGCGTCCTGCTCCGTGACAGGCTGAACTGAACGAGCGCTGCTTGGCCTGTTCGGTGCCGCAGAGAATATAAGAGCTCGTGCCCATCGAACCGCCGATCAAGACCGGTTGCCCGACCTGTCGGTACTCGGCTGGCAAGTCGGCATGACCGGGACCGAACGCGCGTGTCGCGCCTTTACGGTGAATGAAGACCGTTTGCGCCTTGCCGGCGACGATATATCGTTCCTGTTTACAGGTATTGTGCGAGACGTCGTAAAGTAGATCGAGCTTAATGCCCGGAAAAATTGCGCTTATTGACTGGCGCGTCAAATGCGTGATGATTTGGCGGTTGGCTAGCGCGCAATTGATTCCTGCGCGCATTGCGCCGAGATAGCGCTTGCCCAATGGCGAATTCAGAGGCGCACAGGCCAGTTCCCGGTCGGGTAGATTGATATGATATTGAGATGCCGCAAGCGCCATGTCTTTCAAGAATTCGGTGCCGATTTGATGGCCTAGACCCCGCGAGCCGCAATGTATGCTGATTACGATCGCATCGAGCTTGAGCCGGTAGGCTTCGGCAACCGCCGGATCGAAAATTTCGACGACGCGCTGTACTTCAAGATAATGGTTGCCGGAGCCGAGCGTGCCCATTTCGTCTTTTTGCCGTTCGCGGGCACGCGGCGAAACATATTGCGGTTCGGCGCCGTCGATGCGGCCGCGCTCTTCGG
The DNA here is from genome assembly GCA_007135635.1 of Methylomicrobium sp. GTDB lineage: Bacteria > Pseudomonadota > Gammaproteobacteria > Methylococcales > Methylomonadaceae > Methylotuvimicrobium. Next base: position 6,696 of record SLIO01000197.1, read on the forward strand.
TGAATTCGAGATCGCGCGGTTCGCCGAAGCCCTGATCGACAGCCCATTGCGCGCCGCCGGTTAGCATCGCGCGCATTTCGTCGTGATTCAAATGAATCCGGCCACGGCTGCCGACTCCGGCAGGTACGGTGCGGTAGAGTTCGTCGGCCAGTTCTTTCTTGACGCCGTGCAAATCGGCTATCGATAGACCGGTAAGCAGCGTGCGAACGCCGCAAGAGATGTCGAAACCGACGCCGCCGGCCGAAATCACGCCGCCTTCGTCCGCGTCGAACGCCGCGACGCCTCCGATCGGAAAGCCGTAACCCCAATGCGCGTCGGGCATCGCATAGGCCGCCTCGACGATGCCCGGCAGCGTCGCGACATTGGTGATCTGTTCATGGACTTTCTGGTCCATCGCCTGCAGCAGCGAGGCGTCGGCATAGATCACCGCCGGCACGCGCATCGCGCCTTGCGCCGGGATTTCCCAGCAAGTTTCATCGCGTTGAATGAATTGTTTGATGTCCATCGGCTTTTACCCTTTTGCAGTAGTAGGGGGCGTATCGCATACCATATCCAGACGTGTTCTCATCCCAGGCTCCTGCGTGGGAATGCATACCGGCCTTAAAACAAACAGTATGGGTTTCCACGGAGGATGATGGGAATCAGTTTAAGCTCGTATTGCCGAAATCATACATCCACCACGCATTGCGCGAGCCAAAGCCCATCTTCGGTTTGACGAACGCACAGTTCGGTCAGCGTCGCGCCTTTGATTTCGACCGCGGGCTGGTGTTTTGTCGGGCTGGCCGGTTCACCGAAAGCGGTTGCGAACAGGAAGTTGCCATTGATCACGACTTGAAAACGCTTGAACAATAAATCTTTGACAGCCATCAGATAAATCAATTCATTGATCCAGTCCAAAAATAAAAACTCGATATCGTCCGCCTGACAGGATAATTCAACCGATTGACGCTCTTGAATGTAGTCAGGATCGCAGATCACCGCAGTCATCGCCAACGCGGCCTGTTCGAAAGCTTCGGCGAGTGTCGGCGCAATCCCGCGGATGCCGATATCGGCCTTGTGTTCGAAATGTTCCCACTGGGAAATCCGGGCTTTATCGGACACGATAAGTCTCCTTGTCGAGGATTGTTTTGTGAACAATGTCTCAAAATTGCGGACATTAGGTCAAGATAGTATTCAAATTAAGTTGCCTGAATGAAGTCATTCGGTTTTTATGATACTAAGGATTTGTTCGTAAATAACTTCCCTAAACAAAGCTCATAGTTCCATGACCTTCTTTATCACGAAATCCTAACTGCAAAAAATGTTTAATTAATCAACACCAAGCGTAAAATCGATAATAATCCGAACGGCTTTGCGACCGGAGGTAATGGGCTAGAGTTGCTCCGGCCCGAGCAAGCGCATGTGCCACAAATAACCAAAGTGCAAATACATTCCTTAGGAATATGCACAAA
>SLIO01000493.1 GCA_007135635.1 Methylomicrobium sp.
CAAAAGAAGGTACGGCCGATAACTTCAACGAATTACGTTTCGAGGACAAAAAAGGCGAGGAAGAGGTTTACATTCATGCCGAAAAAGACCTTAATTGTGTAATCGAAAATAACGAGACACGCAAGATCGGTTTAGATAAAAAAGACAAGGGCGATCAAACGATCGAGATCCAAAACGATAGAACCGTTACCTTGCACGACGGCAACGACAAGTTGAAAATTGAAACAGGCAATCGTAACATCGAGATCGATCAGGGTAATTATGATTTGAAGGTATCGACCGGCAATCATTCGGTCAAGATCGATTCCGGCAAAAGCACGATTGAAGCGATGCAGTCCATCGAGCTCAAAGTGGGCGGCAGCAGTATCGAAATCACCCAAGCAGGGATTACGATCAAAGGAACGATAATAAAAGTGGAGGCCAGTGGGACGTCGGAAATAAAGAGTCCAATGACCGTAGTCAAAGGAGACGGCATGTTGATTCTGCAGGGCGGCTTGACAAAAATTAACTAGCGTATGAGCAATGACTGAAATAAATTTAATAAAAATAAAACAAGAAAAGGCTTCCGAAATTTCTGGGTTGTTCGAGTTAAGCGAATTAGGTCAATCGTTATTAACTCAAGACGTCACGCCTGCTGAATTTATTGAAAAATTAATACAAGAAGAATGTTTCACTGATTGTATTAATTTTATCGCTTATGGCTTACCCAAAAGAGAAGCGACATGGTGGGCTTGCTTGTGTGCTCGTAGTTGTCAAAGTACTCAAATGAATCCAAAGGATGCGAAGGCGGTGGAGTCAGCCGAAGCTTGGGTGTATAAGCCTATTCAAAAAAATGCTAAAGCCGCTTTTACTGCTGCGGAAGCGACAGATTTTAAAACGGCTGCCGGTTGGGCGGCAACAGCGGCATTTTGGAGCGGTGATAATCTTTCACCTTTGGATGACAATATTGTTCTTCCGGCTCCTGATCTTACCGCAAAAGCGGTTGCAAGCGCCATTATGCTGGCTGCTTCCCAAGATGGTGCCGCTCAGGTCAAAAACAGAAAGCAGACATTTATTCGGCAAGGCATTGATATTGCGAAGGGTGGCGACGGTCGTAAGGTTGTACAGTAATCAAATTAACTAACGGCTAGCCAAACCGTTTTATAACTTTCCCAATTCGAATTTCGGAATCATGCACCCTCGCCTAATCTAGGATTTCCGTTGAGACGAACTCCCCACCCTTGACGTTGTGAAAACCGAAATTTGATGATCGAACACTATTAAAGGAGTGAGTATGTTTCCAGCAGCTAGAGTGACAGACATGCATGTTTGTCCTATGGTTACAGGGATAGTGCCTCATGTAGGTGGGCCTATTTTACCGCCTGGAGCCCCAACCGTATTAATAGGCAATTTACCGGCCGCAAAAGTCGGGGATATGGCGACTTGTGTGGGGCCTTCGGATACCATTGTCAAAGGATCATCCACGGTATTGATTTGCAACATGCCTGCAGCGCGCTTATTGGATAATACTGCGCACGGCGGAGTCATTGTTGGTCCTGGTTGTCCGACCGTTTTAATAGGCGGTTAAAGCTTTTTTATATGCCTCTGCGCTAAAGGGAAAGCCAATAGTTGGCAAACGATATGCAAAACACTGCTCTAAAAATGCCGGTTCCGAAGAGGGTTCGGTGGCTTGATTGACAGGTGTCAAAGTAATTTTATGCGTGTTCCTAAACAATATTCCAGGTAAGCTGAATTATGGCTCAAAACAATCGATCCGTGACAGCCGACACTCCGCTCGGAGACGATCAGCTCATCTTCTACCGGTTGACCGGTAAGGAAGAAATCGGCCGATTGTTCGAGTTCGACGTCGAGCTGATTCGCGATCAAAAACTGGGAGGCGTCAAGGCCGATCGATTGCTCGGCAAGGGCATGACCGTCAATCTCGAATTGCCGAACGGAACGACACGTCATATCAACGGCGAAATCGTGCAATTCAAACATACCGGTCTGCGCGGACGTTATATTACCTACCTAGCTACGTTGAGGCCTTGGCTATGGTATTTGACGTTGAATGCCGATTGCCGAATATTCCAGGATAAATCGGTCATCGATGTCATCAAGGAAGTCTTCAGTCGCTACTCCTTTGCCGACGTTCAATACAAACTGGAAGGCGACTATCAGCCCTTGGATTATTGCGTGCAATACCGCGAAAGCGATTTCGATTTCATCAGCCGCCTGATGGAGCACGAAGGCATCTTTTATTTCTTCGAGCATGACAATGGCAAACATACTTTGGTCATCGCCGATTCGAACAAAGCATTTCAGATTCGGAGCGGTTATCAGACCATTCCTTATTTTCCGCTCGGCAACACAGACAGCCGCCAACGCGATCATATTTACGAATGGCTCCAGGAAAATCAGGTAACGACAGGAAAATACGAACTCAACGATTTCGATTTCGAATCGCCCAGCTCCGATTTGACGATCAAGAAGCACAATCCCGGCGGCTATTCGCATAGCGATCAAGAGATCTATGACTTTCCGGGAAAATTTACCGTATCATCGGTCGATACCAAGCTGGTCGATAAGCGACTGGAAGAGCGGCAAAATGCTTATTCGTTGAAACGGGGCCAAGGTAATGCTTCGGCGTTGATTCCCGGCATGAAGTTTTCGCTAGCGGATTTCTATTTCTCGGAAGAAAACAAGGAGCACATCGTCGTGTCGGCTTCCTATGCGATGCAAGGAGATGACCTTGAATCGAACCTAAGTGGAGCCGGCGAGATATTCGAGTGCTGTTTTACCGCGATCGATGCCGCTCAGGCTTTTCGTCCGGAAAGGCTTACTCGTAAACCGATTGTTTCCGGCTCTCAGACTGCGATTGTCGTGGGTCCGTCAGGCGAAGAGATTTGGACCGATAAATACGGCCGCGTCAAGGTGCAGTTTCATTGGGATAGGGAAGGGCAAGACGATGAAAACAGCTCGTGTTGGGTCAGGGTTTCTCATCCGATGGCCGGTAAGAAATGGGGTTGGATATCGTTGCCGCGCATCGGCCAAGAAGTGGTCGTCAGTTTCCTGGAAGGCGATCCGGATCGGCCTCTGATCACCGGACGAGTCTATAACGACGAGCAAATGCCGCCTTATGAGTTGCCAACCAATAAAACGCAAAGCGGTATCAAGACCCGCAGTAGTAAGGCAGGTACTGCTGATAATTTTAATGAAATCCGTTTCGAGGACAAGAAAGGCTCCGAACAGCTTTTCATCCATGCCGAAAAAAATCAAGACATCGAAGTCGAAAACAACGAGACGCACTGGGTAGGCAACGACCGCAGTAAAAACATCGATCATGATGAAACAACCGTCGTCGGGTACGACCGCACCGAGACGGTCGGGAACAATGAGACAATCACGATCGGCGTCAATCGCACAGAAACGGTCGGTTCTAACGAGTCGATTACGGTCGGATCGAACAGAACCCGTAACGTCGGCCAGAACGAAGTCGTCAATGTCGGCTTGACTCGTACCCACAGTGTCGGCGTCAACGAAATGATCAACGTCGGTGCGGCACAAGAAATTACGGTAGGCGCCGCGCAAGCCGTCACGATCGGTCTGACTCAGGCCGTGACGGTAGGTAAAGATCTGAATGAAACAGTAGGCAATAATCGCAGTGCCAGCGTCGGCAAGGATAATTCCCTCAGCGTCGGAAAGAATTTAACGATCGATGCCGGCGACCAAGTCGTGATCAAAACCGGCAAGGCCAGCATCACGATGAAGAAAGACGGCACGATCACGATTCAGGGCAAGAACATTACGATAAAAGGCAGCGGCGAAATCAATGCGAAGGCCGACAAAAATGTCGTAATCAAGGGTAAAAAAATCCTGCAAAATTAATATATACTTCGCGCGACCACATTTGCTGGTAAGCTGACGCGCTATTTTGTCCGATAGTGGCGTTGCCATAAAAGCCTCAAACATGACCACGCGAAGTATAATTTTTCGGAGACGCAAGCATGACCGATGTAATGACGAAACCAACGAATCAGCTTTACACAGAAAATGCCATCACAGAAAAGATCGACGGCGTGATTGTCGGTTTATTAATCGGATTCGACGGACAAGGCGCGCCTTTAGTCGGTTTTACCGGAAATCCTCAAGCGGAAGCTACGCAAGCTCGTTCAACAGTCAACCTGACGAGGGAGGATACCGGCTGCGAGGTGGCGTTATTGTTCGAAAATGGCGACCCGGCAAAACCGTTGATCATCGGACGTATGCAACAGCCCGTTATTTCAGCCGAAAAGCCGAATGAACAAGCTTTCAATGCAGAAATAGACGGCGAACGGGTAGTCCTGCAAGCCGATCAGGAAATCGTGCTGCGCTGCGGCAAGGCCAGCATCACGTTGACCCGCGCCGGTAAAATCATCATCCGAGGCGCTTATATTCTCAATCGCTCGTCCGGCGTCAATCGCATCAAGGGCGGCTCGGTGCAAATCAACTGATATGGATCTGATCAACGCCACCCGCATGCAGGCAGCCTATACTCAAGGCTTGCAAGTCGATGGCCGAGAACTGTTGGTGGTCGTGATCAAAGGGACCTTTCAGATACCCGAGTTGGCCAATGTTATGCCCGAGTTGGCCAAAGAACAAGTCCCATTGGTTTTCGCCGATACTTTCACCGGAGAACCGGGATTTTCAGCGCCCATTTATGAAAGCGACTTCGCGCCCAGAAAACCACGCTGCGACGTGTTGCTGCTCGGAACCGCTTATGCGCCGGAAGGCACGCCGGCCAATCAAATTCCGGTCGGCCTTAAAGTCGGCGATTTTAAGAAAGTATTTCGCGTCGTCGGCGATCGCGTTTGGCAAGCGGGTATCGGTGGCATTGAGGCTGGGCCGCCGGCGCCATTTTTGCAAATGCCGCTCACCTATGATTGCGCCTTCGGCGGATTGGACGACTTTCATGTCGATCCCGAAAAACACAGCGCCTACCGGCCCAATCCGGTAGGCGTTGGCTATCACGCCATGCTGAGCAGCGAACTTGTGAACGGTTCACCGATGCCGAATACCGAGGAGAGCGAACGTTCGATCACGAATCCCGCCGGCGACTATCGACCGATGTCCTTCGGGCCGGTCGGGCGCAGTTGGGAGCCGCGTTATCGACTAGCCGGAACCTACGATCAGCACTGGACCGACCATATTTTTCCGTTTCTGCCGCCCGATTTCGACGAAGCCTATTTTCAGGCTGCGCCGCTCGATCAACAAATTCCGTATTTGCAAGGCGGAGAAGAGATCGTGTTGGCCAATCTGACGCCGTCGGGACGAAGCCGTTTTTGGCTGCCTAAAATAGACATGCCGGTCGTTTTTTTTCCGAAAAAAGGCGGCAAGGAAGAAACACGGGCGATGATCGATACCTTGATCATCGAGCCCGATTTGGGGCGATTCACGATCACCTGGCGCATCGCACGACCGTTGAAGAAGAGCATGTTCGAAGTTTCACAAGTATTGGTCGGCGAAATGTCTCGGGCTTGGTGGCGTGCTCGGGAGTTAGGCAAAACCTATTATCCTTCGTTGGCGCATTTGGCTAAAGCCAATCGATCGGAAGCGGAGGAGGAGTCTTGAGCGGTTTTCCTTTGGCGATTACCGGTACAGGGCTGGTCACCGGCGTCGGCCTTGATGCGCCGACGAGCTGTGCGGCGATTCGCTGCGCAATCGACAACTTTCAGGAAACCCGCTTCATGGACCAGGGCGGCGAATGGATCATCGGCTGCGAAGTACCGCTGGAACAGCCTTGGCGCGGCAAGGCCAAGCTGATCAAGATGGCCGCCGCTGCGATTAGAGAATGTCTGGCTGGGAACTTGCTCATCGATCCCGCCGAGACACCATTGCTGCTATGTTTGTCGGAGCGGGACAGAAAAGGCCGAGTCATCGAGGACGACAATCAGTTTTTTCATGATTTGCTCGAAGAACTGCAATTGGAATTTCATGAAAAATCGCTGGTCATCGCTGGCGGGCATGTCGGCGTCGCGCTCGCGCTGAGGCAAGCCAGACTGCTGATTCAGGAAGTGAAACTCAAGCATGTATTGATTGCCGCTGCCGACAGTTTATTGGTCGCGGAGACGCTGGCGCATTACGAAGAACACGAACGCTTGCTGACGAGCCTAAACTCCAACGGATTTATACCCGGCGAGGCCGGCGCTGCGTTGGTGGTCGAACCCCTCTACGCCAAACAGGAACCACAACTGATTTGCGCAGGCTTAGGCTTCGGTGTAGAAAAGGCGCATATCTATTCAGAAGAACCGTTGCGAGCGGATGGGTTGACGGTTGCGATAAAGGATGCGTTGAGCGATGCCAATTGCGATATGGGCGATTTGGATTTCAGGATCACCGATCTATCGGGTGAGCAATATCATTTCAAGGAAGCGAGTCTGGCTTTGCTAAGACTAATGAGAAAACGGAAGGAAGAGTTCGATATTTGGCATCCGGCCGATTGCGTGGGCGAAGTCGGGGCAGCCTTGGCCGCCGTCATGTTGATCGTCATAAAATTTGCCTGTGAGAAAGGCTATAGCGAAGGAAATAGAATTTTGACGCATTTGGGTAATGATGACGGCAAGCGTTCCGCGATTGTTTTGGGCTGGCAACGGGTAGGAGAGGGTTGATGGCTAATAAGGTCTTTGCAAACGGCCGGGAATTGGCGTGTAAAGCGGGCTCGGGGAAAACGATTTGCGCTTTTCCCGATGTTTGTTTCACACCGCCGGAAAACCCCGCGACGCCCCCGGGAGTGCCTATTCCTTACCCCAATACGGGCTTTGCTTCGGATACGACCAAAGGCAGTAAGCATGTAAAAATCTCCGGCAAAGAAATCATGTTGAAAAACAAGTCTTATTTCAAGACGTCGGTCGGAGACGAGGCGGGATGTGCGGCAAAAAAAGGGGTTATTACCAGCAAGAATAAAGGGAAAGTGTATTTTCAAGCTTGGTCTATGGATGTCAAATTCGAGGGCCAAAATGTCGATCGGCATTTGGATTTAACGACGAATAACCATGCTTCGATGCCGGGGGATACGCCGCCTTGGCCTTTTACTGACAGTACGGCAATTGGATCAAATGAACCCTGCAAAAAAGAAAAAAAGAAGGTACGAAAGCACTGCAGCCCAGAAAAAGAATGGAAGAAACATTGCCCTGAGCCACCTCCGTCAATACCTAGTCCTCCGGCTGATGCCACATCTCCTGCATATGCGGCATGGAAGGAGGAAAATAAAGCAAGACTTGAGTTATTTGATGATTTCGCCAAGGATTGTAAGAGCAATCCATGTATCAATGCCAGGAAGTGCATGCTTGTACCCTACAAGGAAAAGAAAAAATCTGGACCTAAGGGCGAATGCTGTCCCGGTCAGACCGGACATCACTTAATTGAAAAGGCAAGTTTTTCTGGTGTTGCTGGTTGGGATAGCTACGATAAAGATGCAGCTCCTTGCGTTTGCGCCGAAGGACCCAGTTGGCATACGGGTAGCCATCGAGATTTGCATCTGCTTCAGGCTGCTGACGTAACAAATTTATCGCAAAACGGCAAATGGACTCGAAAGCAGGCAACTGAGACTGGCGCTCATGCACATAGAAAAGCTTTTCCGGGTTCTGGTTGTTCTAAGGAATGTATAAAAGCGCAATTAAATCAAGGACACGATGGCATTTGCACGGTTACACCGGAGCCTGACTTGAATGCTAATGTAAATGCGCCTAAAGATCCTGAATTAAGAGGATTGGCATCTGCAATAATGGGGCGTTAATACCATTGCGGACTATGAATTAAAAGCAACAATAATTAGGCATAAATGAATAAAGAAACATTCAGCTTATTCGATGGGGTGATACTAGGCGAAGACTCTTATCTATTTATCGGTGTTGAAGACGCTCGGGCAGAGGAGCCGAATTCACACGGAATAATTTGGAAACTCAAATCTAGCCAATGGAACAGTGTTGAGATTAATGAAACATTAGTGTCATGCACTTTGACTGATTATGATGATTATTATTTCGTGGCGATTGCGGAAACGGGAAAAGAATTTTTGATTGGCGACAGAGGAATTATTCAAAATCTTATCGCAACCGGTCCGCATTCTCCGGTATTTAATGGTCCTTTAACGAATGTGAATTGTGTCTCG
>SLIO01000380.1 GCA_007135635.1 Methylomicrobium sp.
GCGATTCTGGGCGTATGCCTGGGCCATCAGAGTATCGGGCATGCCTTCGGTGGAAACATCATCCACGCGAAAAGCATCATGCACGGCAAAACCTCCCCGGTTTATCATCATGACATTGGTGTATTCAAAGGCTTGAATAATCCGTTTACCGCAACGCGTTATCATTCGCTGGTCATCGATCAAGCCACCTTGCCCGATTGCCTTGAAATAACGGCCTGGACCCAAGATGAAACCGGCAATATCGAAGAAATCATGGGCGTTCGCCATAAGACGCTCGATATCGAAGGCGTGCAGTTTCATCCGGAATCGATCTTGACTGAACACGGCCACGACCTGCTACGAAACTTTTTGGAAAGATGAACGAAGCTCATCCTACGTTAAAATTCGTAAAATACGCGATTCATTGATCCGACTTCCAACTACCTACGAGAATATTAGCCAAACACTATGGATCTCAAACAAGCTCTACAAGCTCTCCTGACCAAGCATAATCTCAATCACGAGCAAATGCGCGATGTGATGCGCATTATCATGACCGGCGGTGCGACCGATGCCCAAATCGCCGCATTCTTGATTGCGCTACGGTGCAAAGGAGAAACCATCGAGGAAATCGCCGCTGCCGTCGAAGTGATGCGCGAATTAGCCGACCCCATTGAAATCAGCGGCGAACATATCGTGGACACCTGCGGTACCGGAGGTGATGGCGCAAACACATTCAATATTTCGACGGCCAGCGCTTTCGTCGTCGCGGCCGCAGGAGGCAAAGTCGCCAAACATGGCAATCGTTCGGTTTCCAGCCGCACCGGCAGTGCAGACGTGCTGGAAGCTGCCGGTGTCAACCTGGATTTAAGTCACGAACAAGTCATCCGCTGCGTCAATGAAGTCGGTGTCGGTTTTTTGTTCGCGCCGAAACATCACGGCGCGATGAAATATTCGGTCGGTCCTCGCCAAGAAATGGGCGTTCGAACACTATTCAACTTATTGGGTCCATTATCCAATCCGGCTAAGACACCGAATCAATTGATCGGTGTCTATGCAAAAGAATGGGTTCGGCCGATGACCGAAGTGCTGAAAAAACTCGGCAGCCACCATGTCATCGTGGTCAGTGCAGAAGACGGACTCGATGAAATCAGCATTGCCTCATCGACCTCGGTGGCGGAATTGAAAAACGGCAACATCAATTGCTACACGATCACGCCTGTTCAATTCGGTCTCAAACGCGGCAATCTGGAAGAGCTCGCAGTCGATAGTGCCACAGACAGCCTAGCAATGATTTACTCGGCACTCGACAATCAACCGGGACCTGCCCGAGACATCGTCGCACTCAATGCTGGTGCGGCAATTTATGCAGCCGGCCTGACCGACAACTTACATTCCGGCGTACATAAAGCTCAAATAGCCATTGAAAGCGGCATGGCAAAAGCGAAATTAAATACATTCATCGAATTTTCCAACGCGCTCACTTCAAGCGAATCATCATGACCGATACTCCCGACATTCTAAAAAAAATCCTTGATACCAAAGCCAACGAAATCGCCCGCCGCAAGCAGAACACGACGGTCGACATGCTGCGTGAAATCGCAGGCGGCGTCGAAAATCCGCGCGGATTCGCCACCGCACTGCAAAGCAAGGTCGCCGCGAAAAAACCCGCGATCATCGCCGAAGTCAAAAAAGCCTCGCCGAGCAAAGGCGTGATTCGCGAAAACTTCGACCCTGTCGCAATCGGCCAAGATTATGCGATGAACGGAGCCGCGTGCCTATCGGTGCTGACCGATAAGGAATACTTCCAAGGCAGCGAAGTGTATCTGCAAATGGTCAGGGAACGGTGCCCGCTACCGATACTGCGCAAAGATTTCATGATCGACCCTTACCAGGTCTTCGAAGCGCGCGCCTTAGGCGCCGATTGCATTTTGCTGATAGTCGCCGCGCTCGACGATGAGCAAATGCTGGAATTAGCGAAAACCGCGAAGGAATTGGGCATGGACGTTCTAGTCGAAGTTCATGACGCAGATGAGTTGCAACGCGCGCTAACGCTCGACACACCACTGATCGGCATCAACAACCGGAACTTGAGAACCTTCGAAACGTCGCTGCAAACAACGCTAGACCTGAAAGAGCAGATCCCGCAAGACCGCATCATCATCACCGAAAGCGGCATCCATACTACGGAAGATGTCAAGCTGATGACCGACCACGGCATCTATGCGTTCCTAGTCGGCGAAGCCTTCATGCGCGCACCGAGTCCCGGACAAAAAATGCGCGAATTGTTCGAATTGCCGTAAATTTGTTGTTTTATCCCTCCTTTTACGGAAATATCGTTCAAGTTTAGTAAGGTGCGGAGTGGCATCCAAAGTATGTAAATTTTCCATGTCGCCAGGGAATGGCGTGTTGCAAGGCACAGACAGCTCATCACTCAAGAATGTTATTTGTCACGAAATCCTGTCGCCAACATCCTCGCTAATCCCTGATTTACTCCCAAACCAATCAATGACTGATTTCAGTCACCATGACATCGATGCTGTTTTCCTTGAGCCGGTTCTTAATTGTCGTGACGCTCGACATTTGTTCGTAAGGGCCCATTTTGACGCGGTTCCAAATCACATCACCGACTTGGGCTTTCTCTACACGGGATTCGATACCCATTAGCGCCAATTTAGCGCGCAACCGGTCGGCATCGGCAAACTCCCTGAACGAGCCTGCCTGCAGCAGATATTGAGTCGCCTTAGCCTTGCCGACCCGCTCTTCGCGCACTCGGGTCTTGATTTCATAATCGGGCACGACGACTTCTTTTTCCGGCAGTATCGTATAGAAATCGAAGCGAGGCTCATCAACCTCTTCAGGCTTTGCCTTGACTTGCTCGGCGGCTTTATCCGGAAGTGTTTGTTTAACCGGGATTTTGCTATCGGGATTATTAGGCCCCCACCATTTCAGCAATAGTACCGGAAACACCACGATGGCCAGAACAAGCACCAACCAATTCCACCAGGACGCGGGCACGCTAGGCTTTGGTTTCGGCTGGGTCCGTTGCTGCCCCCTATGCTTATAGTCTCTTGCCATGTCACATCACTTCAGGCGCATTGATCTTCAACAATTCTAAACCATTGGCCATGACTTGTTTAGCGGCGCTAATCAAGTTCAACCGCGCATTACGCAACGCCGAGTCCTCGACTAAGAATTGATGCGCATTGTAATAAGTATGGAAATCGGTCGCCAAATCGCGTAAATAATGAATCAATTGGTGCGGTTCGTAGGTCAGAGCCGCGCGCTCCAACACCTCAGGATAACGCGCCAATGTGCCGATCAGATTTAACTCGTGCTCTTCCTTCAATAGCGGCAAATGCTTCATGCCTTCGAGTAAATCACGCGCCCAATTTTTTTCGTCGAGCTGGCGAAATACGCTGCAAATCCGCGCATAGGCGTATTGGACATAATACACCGGATTGTCATTAGTCCTTGATGTCGCAAGTTTTAAATCAAAATCCATGTGCTGCTCCGAACGGCGCATGACATAAAAGAAGCGCGCGGCATCCTTACCGACTTCGTTACGCAATTGCCGCAAGGTCACGAATTCACCGGAACGAGTCGACATTTGTACTTTTTCATCGCCCCGGTATAACACGGCAAACTGTACCAGCAATACCGTCAATTTCGATTCGTCGGCACCGAGCGCCTGCATCGCGGCCTTGACCCTCGGGATGTATCCGTGATGATCCGCACCCCAAATATTGATGATGCGGTCGTAACCCCGATGCAATTTGTTCATATGATAGGCGATATCGGAGGCAAAATAGGTACCTTGCCCGTTTTCACGAACCACGACCCGGTCTTTTTCATCGCCTAAACGGCTCGATGCAAACCAGGTCGCGCCCTCTTTTTCGTAAAGATAGCCCGTTTGCCGGAGTCTGTTCAATGCTTTCTCGACCGCGCCATCTTCCATCAGCTTACGCTCGGAAAACCATTCTTGATAAGTGACGCCGAATTCAGCTAAATCTTCCTTGATATCCTGCAAAATCGTTTTCAGGCCGACCTGAAAAATATCCTGATACAACCCCGAACCGAGCAGTGTTTTGGTTCTTTCGATCAAGGCATCGATGTGCGCTTCCTTATCGCCGCCCTGCGGTTCATCGACAGGAATATTCTCGATCAGCAGTTCGGCCGGCCTTCGATATTCGTTACCTGAGGCATGATGAATCTCGGCCGCGATTTCGCGAATATATTCGCCCCGGTAACCGTTCGCCGGAAACGGAATGATTTCGCCGCATTCTTCGAGATAACGCAACCAAATGCTGGTCGCCAGAATATCCATCTGCCGCCCGGCATCATTGACATAATATTCGCGGTGTACTTCGAAACCGGCCGCTTCCAAAAGATCGGCGACGACCGAGCCATAGGCCGCCCCGCGCCCATGACCGACATGCAAAGGCCCGGTCGGATTCGCCGAAACGAATTCGACTTGGACCCGCTGACCTTCACCAGCGCGGCTCAAGCCGAATTGCGCGCCATCGTCGTGAACCTTTTGCACGATTTGGTATTGCGCGTTCGGATCGATGAAAAAATTAATGAATCCGGGACCGGCGATTGCAACCCGCGCGACCGCGCTATCGACCGGTAATGCCGCAACAATTTTTTCGGCCAACGCTCTCGGATTAGACTTGGCGAGCTTTGCCAGCATCATTGCAATGTTGGTCGCGAAATCGCCATGCTGTGCATCACGGGCATGTTCTATCGTAAATTTAGGGCTTATGCCCTCATCCAGGACTCCATCTTTTTTTAAAACATCAATGGCTTGCAGGATAAGGGCCTCTAATTTTTGTTTCATGACTTCCGCGAATTTAGGTGAAAAACAACTGGATATTATCCATGAAAGTTAACCGCTTATACAATGCGGATTTGTATTGCCGCAATCCCCGGTTTGAGCGTTTTCGCCGCACTTGGGCATGCCTCATGAAGTTAATACAAATCCACTGGATCGACATCGAGCGACCAACGCACTTTTCGGGTCAACTTGAGCCCTTCCATAAGCGGCATCAGTTTATCCAGGAAACGATGCAATTCAGGCCTAGCCGCGCTTTGCAGCAACAACTGATAACGGTAGCGACCGGCGCGCCGGGACATTGGTGCGGGCACTGGCCCCAATATCCGAACCGCTCGATTAGGTTCGATGGCTTGCATCAGTTGCTCGAAAAATTGCAGAGGAACGGCGGAATCGGCGGCTTCGGCCCGCAGCAAGGCTTGATAACTGTAGGGCGGCAACTCTGCCAATTGGCGCTCGACCAGTGCGGAACGAGCGAAGCGGCCATAGCCTTCCTTGATCAATGTGGTCAACAACGGATGGTCGGGCTTTCGGGTCTGCAAGATCACCCGCCCGGGTTTTTCCGCGCGTCCGGCACGGCCCGATACTTGTACGATCATTTGCGCCAGTTTTTCCGAGGCATGGAAATCGATACTAAACAGGCCGCTGTCGACATCAAGCATCACGACCAAGGTCACATTCGGAAAATGATGGCCTTTCGCCAGCATCTGTGTGCCGAGAACGATATCGACATCACCTTGATTAATCCGCTCGAGCGCGTCTTCCAACACGCCTTTACGTTGAGTGGTATCACGGTCCAAGCGAATGACACTTCGCCCTGGAAACAGTTGCGCTAGCGCTTTTTCGACCCGCTCGGTACCGAGGCCAAGCGGTGTCAATTGACCGGTTTTACACTCGGGACATTGCGGCAACAAGCGCTGTTCGCTACCGCAATGGTGGCAACGCAACAGAGCTTCGTCGTAATGCACGACCATATTGGCCTCACAACGCTTGCAGCGCGCAACCCAACCACAACCATGACAAATCAACGTTGGGGCAAATCCTCTCCGATTAAGGAACAATAATACTTGCTCATTTTTAGCCAGCGTTTTGTGCATTTCGGCGATCAACGGCTCCGACAAACCTTCCTGCATGCGTTTATTGCGAATATCCAATAGCAACATTTTAGGAGGCGAGGCATTACCTGCCCGTTCAGTCAAATGTAATAGCCGGTAGCGGCCTTGCTCGACATTATAAACGCTTTCCAACGACGGCGTCGCCGTACCTAGCAGGACAGGAACATTCACCAGTTTGCCGCGCACCACAGCGACATCGCGCGCCGAAAACCGGAACCCTTCTTGCTGCTTGAAAGACGCGTCGTGTTCCTCATCGAGAATAATCAACCCCGGTTTTGCCAGCGGCGTGAATAATGCCGAGCGCGTGCCGAGCATGATCGCATAATCGCCGCGTTGCATGCCGATCCAGGCTTGTTGACGCTGTATATCGGTCAGCTTGGAATGCGAAACCGTAATCGGCACGGCAAAACGCTGCCGGAAGCGCTGCTCTAACTGCGGAGTCAGCGTAATTTCGGGCAACAAAACCAACACTTGCTGCCCTCGCTCAAGTACCGAGCGGATCACCTGCATATACACTTCGGTCTTGCCGCTACCGGTCACACCTTCCAATAAAAAGACTTCAAACCGGCCCAAAGCACTAACGACTTGTTCGATAGCTTCTTGTTGCAATGGATTCGGGCGCAACTGTGAATTCAACGTCAATTGCGTCGCTGTGTTGGACGCGGCCCCTTCTAACCTGAGTAGTTGTTTGTCCTGCAACGCTTTGGCCGCCGCTCGCCAATTTTCGAGAATCGCATTCAAGCGCGATGCCGGCACAGCGTCTCGCTCCGTTTGCAGTTTATACAACAACTGTTGTTGTTTCGGCGCGCGCCGCAGTTGTTCAGGATTTAATAAGCGGCCTTTTTCGGTCAATACATAAAATTTTTCCGCTTTAATCGTAGCCGGCTTACCTTGCCTGAGCGCAATGGGAAAAGCAGCACTAAAGACTTCGCCCAACGGATGATGGTAATAACGCGCGGCCCAATGCAGCAGCTTCAAGTCACGATCCGACAACAAAGGGCGTTCATCCAAGACGGCCACAACTCGCTTGAGTTTAGCGGTCAGGACTTCGCTGTTTGAATCGAGCCCAATTAAAAAAGCGGTTTTTTGGCCTTTGCCGAACGGCACTATTAATCTGATACCTGGCTTTAGGGTTTTCGGATCAAGGTCAAGTGGCGGCAAATAATCGAACAAACGATAAACCGGTACAGGAATCGCGACTTTGAGTATGTACAAATTATTTCGCACTCACTGAGCCATTTCGTTTGTTATTGGCATGTCATTTAAGAGCTTTTTCAAGTTATCCACATAAGCTGTGGAAAACTCTGTGGATAGCCCGTTAATATTTGTCCTGATTAACGGTTTTTATTCGATTTTTTGAGTTTGATTAATCATTAACCAACTCATTAAACCTCAAAATATCAATAATTTGCTAATCAAGTATGGCTTTAGGTAATATCGCCGAGAACGCGGTTAATTAAATTTCGGGATTGTGTATAAACACCGAAAACCGTTGACTTCAGGGCTTGACAAACTTCAACGTCATACGGTCGCTTTCGCCGATCGCCAAGTACTTGGCGCTATCCTTCTCGTTCAACTTTAGTGTTGGGGGCAAAGTCCAGACGCCAGCCGGATGATCCTTGGTGTCTTTTGAATTGGCATTAATTTCGGAGCGATCCAGCAGCTTGAACCCGGCTTTTTCGGCCAGTTCGATAACATGGCTCTCATCAACATAGCCCGATTGTACCTGTGTTTCGATCGCGGCGCCCGGCAGGCTTCTATGTTCGACGACACCGAGAACTCCACCCGGTTTTAGCGCTTTGAACATCGCTGCGAATACCGCATCGGCTTGACCAGCCTTGATCCAGTTGTGCACGTTCCGGAAGGTTAACACGCGATCGGCCGAACCTTCAGGCGCTATCTCTACAGATTCGGGCGGTTGCAAAACGGTCAATTCAACCTTGCCGTAGACCTCGGGCTGTTGCTTCATTTTCTCGACAAAAGCCTGCAAGGTCGTTTGAAAATAGGGAACTTTTGCGTCTTTTGAGAAATGCGCGGCATAGAGCTTGCCTTTATTTTTTAGATAAGGCGCCAAAATTTCGGTATACCAACCGGCTCCGGGCCAGATTTCGACAACGGTCATCGACTCGTCGATCTCGAAAAACGACAAGGTCTGCTCGGGATGACGGTAAGCGTCGCGGGCTTTGTTTTCGGCC
>SLIO01000138.1 GCA_007135635.1 Methylomicrobium sp.
ACAGCATAAGAAAAGTAAGCGGCAATTTTGATTCGGGAATTCGGATTCACTTTAGACCAGGCATAGAGCAGCGCATAGCTTGCGCCGGCTAGAATGATCAAAGCGGATGAAAAAAACGTGATGAAAAAATCTTTTAATGCGACAGGTTCGATCATGGCCTACTCAAGAATTTGCGCAGCGAAATCCGGCTGACATGCATTATAACGAAGGCTTAGCCGAATGGCGGGACCCAAAAAACCGAATTGAAATAACCTCGATCATTCTCGCATAGCAAGCGATCAGATTTTCGTCATGAGGGACACGCACCATTCACAAACGTAACCGAGAAAAAATATCACAAAAGGTACGCGATGCGTACCCTATAAAAATATTAGGTAATATCAATCCAGTGTAGGCGATGCGACATGGAAAGCATCGGAATAAATGTCTTGTAAGGACGCGCCGTTTAAGTAGGCCATTCTTTTGGCCTGATTCACCATGTCCGGATGGCCGCACAAATAAACGCGCCAGCCTTTTAAGTCGGGAATGTTTGCCATCGCCACATCGTTAGCGCGGCCTTGCGCGACACCTTCAAGCGCATCGCCTCTCGATACGCAAGGCGTATAATGAAAGTTTTCGTAAGTTTCAGCAAGTTCGCGCATCTCGTCGATCCAATAGAGTCCATCCACTTCTCGGCTGCCGTGATACAAATGAATTTCGCCCGTATGACCGTGTTCGAGCGCTTCGTGAATGATACCGGCCAGCGGCGCCAAACCGCTACCGGTTCCGATCAACAGCAAGCTTTGTTCCATTTTGTCGGGCAAATAATAGCAAAGCCCTTGAGGGTCGGAGACAGATATCGTATCACCAACATTCAATTCCTGATGCACCCACTCACTGAACTTTCCTCCCGCCAAACGGCGGATATGAAAAGTCAGTTTTTCAGCATGCCTCCGGCTGTTAGCAATCGAATAACTGCGGATCAAACCGTCCGCGCGTTTAAGATTAACAAACTGCCCGGCATAATAGTCCAGTGCATCCTTACACTGTATCGTCAATAAAACCGTCTCAGGATTTAGCAATTCCTTAGCAATAACCGCGCCTTCGGTAAAGTATTCGGGTTGATGGCCCAGAGTAATCGACATGCTTTGTTCGGGATAGCATAAGCAAGCCAAAAAATGGTTTTGTTTACACAATACATCCTTCAAACCCTTTTGCGCATGAGCGGGGGGAGGAACATCCAAACTACGCACCATGCAGCTTTGGCAGGCGCCTTGTTTGCAGCTAAAGGGAATATCGACATTGTCGCGCAATAAAGCTTCAAGAACCGTTTCGCCTTCCTGGCACACAGTTTCATGTTCGTCCAACAGGATTTTTTTCAGGGCCATCGTCAAAACTTCCTTTATTATCTGCCTAACACATCGTTACGGGTACTTTCCGCAATTGCGGCGACTTGTGCAATCAGGTTATCAGACACGTTCAACTCTTTTAACGTACCGCCTAAATGCTCCATAACGGCATCGAAATGCGAATCATCCAGGCCCATTTTGACCAATCTGGCATGTGCGTTGCGCATATCGGTGCCGGTGTAGTTGTTAGGCCCGCCGAATGCCATCGTTAAGAATGCTTTTTGTTTTGCCGCCTGTTGTTCCATGTCGACATTATCGAAAAAGCGATTGATTCGGTAATCCGCCAAAACTTTGCGGTAAAAAATATCGACTGCCGCATTGACAGCCGCTTCTCCGCCAATTTGTTCAAATAATGATTGATTAGGTGTTGCTTCACTCATCGTTATCTTCCTTTGTTTATGTTTATAGTTTTATTGGTGAGCATCAAAGGCTCGAAAACAAGTTTAGTCTCGATACAATGCTTTTGCAATATTTATATTACAAATGTTACATATTTACTTTTCTATGCTATTCTTGCTTTCTGAAATGCCTGAATAAATCTAGGCGCAACAACGATTATTTAAGGAGAGGAGGTTTTTTTGACAAAAGGAATCGGTACGCGACGCGAGCAAATTTTGAAATTACTGCTCGAATCAAGATCAGGCCTTGGCATCGATGAAATAGCCGAGCAACTGGATATTTCCAGAAATGCAGTTCAACAACATCTATTCAGTCTTGAACAAGAACAGTTAATCAAAAAAGACATATTCAAAAGTACCGGCGGCCGGCCGTCCAGAAATTATGTCTTGACCGAACGCGGCATCAATTACTTTCCGAAGCAATACTCTTGGTTTGGTAATCTGGTGTTATCGGAACTCAAGTCTGAAATGTCTGAAGATGCATTTAGACAGTTCATGTGGCGACTCGGCGTTAAATTGGCTAAAACGCTTCTCACTCAATTTGACGGCAAACAACCCAATGAAAAAATCGCGGCACTGGTCGATACGATGCAAAGCTTGGGTTATGAAACATCGCTTGATATCAACACAGGCGAGCCAATAATCAAAGCCTCAAACTGCGTCTACCACGATTTGGCCCAACAGTTCACCGAACTTTGCGATTTCGACCATGCATTGATTTCAACGCTACTCGATCGACCGATCAAACAAACCGCATGCATGGCACGCGGCGATTGCTCTTGTAAATTTTTAATCAAATCCGAACCGTCCGGATGATGATGTTTGTTACATCGAAAGACGTATTTCTTCGATAAAGAACTGAAACATCTCCTGCAGAGGCGCAAAGGCGTGGAGAATATAAAGATTTAAAACACTTCCCGGTTTCCGCAAGCCAATGGACTTATGGGATTTAACCACCTAGAAAATTAAAAACTCTGCGCCTCTGCGGGAGTTTTCTTGCTTTTCACAACCGAGGCAAAGAAATCCAATAGCAACATACCGAAAATCAATTTGAAACCGAACTTAACATCAATTAATACCGGACTAGTCAAAAAGCCTCATCCGACCCTCAATAACCTTTTTGCATATTTCTTATAAAACCAAGTTCATGAAGGTTTTTTATAATTGCGCAACCGGCACAAGTGCATCATGTAAGCGCGTAAAAATAATCCGCTCATTCAAACTGGAACTTTTCGCATTGAGTAATTGCTCTCGTAGAGCGGGTTTGACCAACAGCCTGACCTGCATCGATCGGCCTTGTAGGTACCGCACCACTTCATCCAGCATTACGATCGCACTCAAATCCATTAAATCCACACGCCTGCAGTCGAGTATCACCTCCTCGATATCCATGATGTTGTCGACCGCCTCAATGCGATCCAGCATGTGACTGGTGGAACCAAAAAACAACGGTCCTTTGATGGACATTATCCTAACGCCCTGCCCCGGCTTTTCGGTCAAATGGTAATCGTGATTGGTTTCAAAACTAATGTCGGCCTGCTGCGCCAAACGCCAGGTTAACATCCCCATCGCCAAAATCACACCGACCGTCACACCAATGACCAAATCGACCAAGACAGTCAGCAACAGCACACTGAACATGATAAGCAATTCCGAACGAGGCGAACTCGACGCCAATTTGAGCACCCTGTAATCGATGATATTAAAACCGACTTTGATCAAGATGCCGGCAAGCACCGGCAACGGAATTTGACTCGCCAGCGGCGACAATTTCAGCATTATCAACAATAGGAACAAGGCATGCATAACCGAACTCAGCCGCGTTTTTCCGCCGGCCTTGACATTGACCACCGTACGCATCGTTGCACCCGCACCCGGCAAACCACCGATAAAGGCGCACAACATATTGCCCAAACCTTGCGCAATAAGCTCTCGATTAGGTTTATGATGCGTGTGCGTAATCGAATCGGTTACCAACGAAGTCAACAAACTATCGATACTGCCCAACAAAGCCAGCGTCAGTCCCAACTTGATAACCGAAGGCCATTGTTCCAGATTAAAGGCCGGAAAATGCAACTCAGGCAATCCGATCGGAATTTCTCCGATCACAGTGGTTTCAAAGCCGGCAAATACTGCCAACTCAGTGCAGAAAATCAATGCTAACAATGGCGAAGGAATGAAGCGACTGATTTTAATCGGCGTCAAAAAGACAATCACCAAGGTCAGCGAACCCAAAAACATCGACTCGAACTTGGCCGACTCGATGACTGACGGCAAATTGAACAAGGCCGACAGTGTCGAGGAATCTGGCGCACCGCCCAAAAATGGCGCAATCTGCAAAATGATGATGATCATGCCAACGCCACTCATGAAACCGGAAATCACCGGATAAGGAATAAACCGCACCAATCCGCCAAGTCTCATCAAACCGAATAAGATTTGTAAGAAACCGCCCACCAATACAACAGCCAACGCCAATTGGAAACTGCCTCCAAAAGTCGCTAGAGCCGACGCAAAAACGACCGTCATCGGCCCTGTCGGCCCGGATACCTGTAATTGCGTGCCGCCGAAAACGGCAGCAACCAAACCCAATGCAATCGCACCATATAGACCGGCTAATGCACCAGCCCCGGATGCAACACCAAACGCCAGTGCTAGCGGTAACGCGACCACGCCAGCAGTCAAACCGCCAAAAACATCGCCTTTCAACATCGCAACGGAATAGTTTTTCATGAAGCCCTTTCTGCAAATAATCAACCCTTAAAATTCAAGCAATAAACAATCCAATTCGGACTTCATCAAACCTGCCCAATGCCGGGGAATAACCGTGTCTCACAACCCAAAGCACTTTCAGTTTCCGGGCTGATGAAAGCTTCTTCTTGATCGTTGAGTTTTAAATGCGTCTTCTAGGATAAAAAGGTGTCATCGCGGGTCATAAACAATGCCAGTTCCGCAAACACACCCGAATATAATCCGGCGCCAAGCGCTCTTGTTCCAGCCGCGTTTTTTCGTAATGCCGACTTTGCAAGCGTTCAAACAATTGCTGTTCCGCTTCGGTCAGATATTCAGGCAACCTAGTCTGGGGACTCTCCTCATTGACCATGCGGTTTCGATATTCAAGCACGGTAACCTCATCCATCATCAACGCATGCAAATGCGGTTGACGCCTGCGCGCGTCGCTCAAAATCGTCAGACCCCAGCTATCGATATCGCCCCAGTAAGCGATACTTTTCTGCTTGAGCCACTCGGTATCCATCCAGGCAGTATTCCTGCCGCCGCCGAATACCGCAATGGTGTCGTCCAGTTCCGGCAACGCATAACCGCTTTGCTTGTTTTCGACGACCAGAATACGACTGGCAGGCAAGACATAGCTCTGCAACGTCCGCGTATCCATTTGCAAAACCGGCAAACCGGCTAGTCGCTCGCAGCTTAGCCGACATAACGGACGCACCAGCAACCAGCCACTCGGATTGGCGATACAATTTAACCAATTCAACAAGCCGCCTCGTTCGTTCACCTCGCCCTCATGAAGCCGGTCCGCCAGAGCTTCGATCAATCCATAATAATTTTCAACAAACTTGGTGTCGACGCCCTTCAGCGGCAAAGCGCGCAAATAAGCGCCCTGCCCCATGCCCCGATGCAATTGCGGCAACAATTGCGCCAATAGCGCGCTATCGTCCGGCGCCATGCTTTCCAGTACAGACAGTTGCTTGATTAAAACGGCAGACAGGCGGACTTCGATATTCAACAGCGGACGCATTAACTGCTCCCAACGCTGTTTTCTGGCTTCGGCTTTCGAACCCAGAGCGGCTATCAACGCCGGCATCGAATCGATTTGCACGGCAACGGGCAGTGCTTGCTCGCCCAGTTGCAGGAATTTTTTAGTTTGCCAGTTCACTTGACCCGGATTCGGCCAGCGTTTCCAGCTTTCGACAAAGTACCGGAAATGCTCGAGATCGGCCAAAGCCTGAGCACCGGTCGGCGCTTTGAGCGCTATTCGGATAGGAAAAGGACGGTCGCCGCTCAAGCGTCCGCGCAGATTTTCAGCATTCAACCACTCGCGTGTTCGCAATTGCACCAGTACCTCTTCCGGCAGCAGTCCCCATCGGCTCATTGATTACGGTTTTGCTTGTTTGACTTGTCGGAAGATGTCATTGAGCCTGGGCGCATCCAAACCGGCCTCCTTCGCATGGTTTAGTGCACGCTCCAATCGAAATCGAGCGCTACGGCCGAGGGAATTTCTGTCGGGACAATCCTCAATGCCTTCGATCATGCCGGCAATCAGCTTTTCTGCAGGAAGCTCTTGGCCGCTTAGCCATTCCAGAATACCGATCGCTTCCAATGCGACTTCCCGTATTAGCTCGCGATGCTGCGCCCATAATTCTCCAACCGTACCACCGCAAGACAAGCCGCAAATATTGACCGTCATGATATAAAGCGATTTACGCAGAAGTTGGTATACCAATTGAGATTCATCTTTCAATAAGCGCGTAGGAATATCGATTGCCTCCAAAGCGTTTATCAGCAGATCGGCATGAGGGCCATACACCGGCGTATAGAGAATATTGGTCAACGCCATCCCCGGTTTCTTTTCAAACCAGACTACGGCAACGGTCGGATTATCGATGCCATGCCGTTGCCAATGACAAGGCAATAGTTCATTTTGAACGAGTCCGACTTTATCGCGCCAAGACTCGGGCAATTGCTTCAATATTGCCTCTAGTTCATTCTCCTGCACCGTGATCAAAACAAAGCCCGGTGTCGGTATTTGTTCAGCTGCGTCAGGGATAGCCATTTGCCGGGTGATCGGATAAACCGGATGTCCGCAACGTAAAAAACCGCGCGCGAATTCACCGCCTAATTCCCCGATACCAATCAGTACAATGGGTGCTTTCATAGTATTAACGAAACTGCTGAACAAGCCAGCGATGTTAAACAATTAACCATCACAACTCAAGCGCCCCGCCTTAAACAATTTGCATCCAACAAGTGACTAAAAATGCTTAATGTAAGATTCCGAAAGCCAGAGACTCCTTTTCGTTCTGGAACAAAAAAATCTATATGTCAATTACAAGGCCTGACCCTATTTTTTGCTATTTTTTGCTATTTTTTGACGGTTCAACACCGCCCCTCTCAATCCAGGTCAAGCCGGAAACAGGCCGCGCGAAAAAATCACGAAAAAAATCAGGGTCAAAATCGGGGTCAACAAAATTGGGGTCAGGCCTTACGTTTGACATTTAACCTCACTTTTCCACCTGTTTCACTGCGCGGCTTACTGTAGCATAGCTCACACCGAAATATTCGCCCACTTGAGCCAGCGTATAATGACCGCTTAAATAGGCATGCGCCATGCTTTCATTGCGGGTTTTATAATGCTCGGCGTAATACGCCAACGGTTTTATCGGCGCCTGTTTTTGCTTTTTGGGGATATCCTTCAGCGATTGCTCGGGATCGAGTTTGCTCTGCATGTCCTTGATGAAGTCGTCATCGCCCAAATAGATCTGGTTCTTTAAGCATTGCCACGGTGAAGGCTGCCTCTTACCGGCTTTTACAAATTCGCGGTATCGCAGCTGCGCTTCATTTTTCGTGTTGCCAAATCCCGCAAGTATCCTATCCGTGGTTAAACAGGCATGAGCTTTTTCATAACCGGCTGTTGCTCGATAACTGCTCCAATGCCATTGTTTGATAGCCCTCACCATTTGCGCTCTTACCGGATTCAACACGATATAGCGAGCCAACTCCAGCAGGTAGGAATCTTTTTGTACCAATATCGCTTTGAATCGGCCTTGATATACATGACCGACGCGGTGATGCCGACGATTAAAAGTTTGCGTATAAGTGCCGTTGAGATATCTCATTGCCTTGGATAATGTCGGCGCGCCGGTTTCAATCAGCAAGTGGTAATGATTGTCCATTAAACAATAGGCATGGCAATACCAATCGTACCGATTAACGGCATTTTGTAACAATGACAAAAACTGCTCCCGATCGGCATCGTCACGATAGATGTTTTCATGAGCATTGCCGCGAGCGGTCACATGATACAGCGCTCCTGCAAATTCAATGTGTAAAGGCCTGGCCATCCGGTTTTCCTGTCAATTTAAATTGATCCTAAAAATAGAATAACAAGGCCTGGATACCAAACGGTCGAGATAGAAATGTGGCGCACGCCTGTTTTAGGTCGACAACTTCCTTTGTTTCCATCGTTTCCGACTTCGTGGCAAATGGTTATCAGACCATGCAGCATGTTTCCACAAGCCC
>SLIO01000460.1 GCA_007135635.1 Methylomicrobium sp.
AGTCCAAACATAAAAGGCGTAACCGCCCATTGCAAAAAATTCGTGCCAATTCATTCTATTAAGCCTTTAACCCATTGACTGTTTCGTTCGCGCTGAATCAATTCGGTCCGCGCGCGCTGCAACATCGCAACCAGATAATAAAACTTGAAGGCGACAGCCATTGTCAGTAGCGGAATCAGCATGCTGACATGAATCGATGGTTTATCGATTTTCGACACGGTCGGCCCTTGATGCAAGGTATTCCACCATTCGACCGAATAATGAATAATCGGAATATTGACCACGCCGACTATCGCCAAAATCGCTACCGCTCTCGATGCGGTACGTTTGTCGTCGATCGCGCCATACAGCGCGATGACGCCCAAATACAAAAACAGCAGAATCAATTCCGAGGTCAAGCGCGCGTCCCAAACCCACCAGGTTCCCCACATTGGCTTGCCCCATAAAGAACCGGTGACCAAGGCAATAAAAGTAAATCCGGCACCGACCGAAGCGCTGCTGATCATGACGATTTCGGCCAACTTGATACGCCAAACCAGTCCGATAGCACCGGCAACCGCCATCACGACATAGATGAATAAAGACATCCAGGCACTCGGCACATGAATATAAATGATCCGATAACTGTCGCCTTGCTGATAATCGGCGGGCGCTAAAAACAATCCGCCATATAGGCCCGCGGCGGTCAAAATAATAAAAATCGCCGTTAACCAGGGTAATAAACGCCCGGTAAACGCATAAAAATGCGGTGGTGAGGCCATGCGATGAAAAAAACGACCTACTGAATCAGGAATCAAAAACATGCGATAAGCTTATGAGTGATTTACGATAATGAGCGGAATTAATTCAATATCGAGTGTTTAATTAAGAAGAGTTCGGACATCCTACTCCCTTCTTACTGAATAATCGTTCAACTTTGTTGGTCATGGGCTATGCCTATCGAGGAACGCCGTGAACCCGTCCATGGGGGCTTGACGGCAGATCGAACGACAAGGATGGCGTGAATGCAGATTTTGCATGGAGCAAAAATCTGCCCTGCTGCCGACATCCTCGCCAGGCATACCCCACACCTTTTCGTTCTTAAACCTAGAAAGAGCAGTTGGCATGTATTGTAGACCGTTCGTGCTGAGCAAAGTCGAAGCATGAACGGTCTACAACACTTTCACCGACCTGGTGAAGCCTCAAACTACCGTTCACCCTTCGACAGGGCTCTCCTGAGCGTAGCCGAAGGGCTCGGGGCGAACGGTAGTTTGAGGCTCTCAACTGCTCTTTTTAGGTTAAACGTTTTTTCGGTCAAAAGGGAGTAATATGTCCGCATGAGTGAATAGGACGCTATTTTACGGAAAATTATCCATTCATACTCATTTTTAATGCCGCGGCGGCAGGTAATGGCGCCAACACCAAGGCCGCGAATAAAATCGCTGCTAGAATATTGAGCTGTGCGCCGACAGGCAAACCGCTGCCCGCCATTTCCACAGCATTACCGGCAAAAATCAAAACCGGGATATACAAAGGCAAGACCAACAAAGCCAAAATCATACCGCCTCGGCGCAATCCCACTGTCAATGCGACGCCGATCGAACCAATCAGACTCAACACCGGCGTACCCAACAACAAAGTCCACAGCAGCACCGGCACTGACTGTTCGGGCATGCCCAAAAAAATCGCCAGTAATGGTGCAATCAATAATAAAGGCAACCCCGTTACCAGCCAATGCGCGACGATTTTCGCCAAAATCAGTACTGAAAGCGGATGCGGGCTCAAGATAAACTGTTCCAAAGAACCGTCATCGAAATCCGATCGAAACAATGAGTCCAGCGATAGCATCGCGGCCAACAATGCGGCGATCCAAATGATTCCCGGGGCCATCGCCTGTAATAACTTGGTTTGCGCCCCTAAACCCAACGGAAATAGTGTGATAACCAAGACAAAAAACAACAAAGGATTGGCAACTTCGGCGCGGCGCCGGTAAGCCAGAACCAAGTCGCGTCGGATGATGGCGATAAATGCGTTAGACAGTGTCATTAAGCTAACCTGATAGTTTGCACGTCGATGCCGTGCAGCGTGATATCGTGATGCGAGGTCAACACGACCATGCCTTCCCTGGCAATATGGTCAACCATCAGCGCCTCGAAAATAGCTATACCCTCTTTATCCAAAGAGGTGAAAGGCTCGTCGAGAATCCATAATTTATTATCGGTAATCAATAAACGGGCCAGAGACAAACGGCGTTTTTGTCCGGCCGACAAGGATTGCACCAGCACATCGTCGTACCCGGATAAATGAACTCTCTCCAGGGTTTCCTCGATCGAATAATGGCCTGGTTTACCCAGAGCCCCTGCGATTTTAAGATTTTCCAACACAGTCAATTCTTTTTTGACGCCATCCAAATGGCCGACATAGGCCATCTGCTCAAAAAATGAGTCGTTATTGAGATCAACCCCGCACCATAAAACTTCCCCTGCATCCGGTTCACGAAAACCGCATAAAATTTTCAATAAAGAACTTTTACCAGAACCGTTTTGCCCTTCCAACAACAACGCTTGCCCTGAAAAAAGACAAAACGATAGATTTTCGAATAAAACTCTATCGTCGCGTATGCAGCATAAGCTTCTAACTTCCAGAGATAACAAACGTTTCATCCTAAATTTAAAAAGTAATGATATCGAAATACCTTCTCATCGCTTCACATTTCGCGACAATCAAAAAAACTTGAGCCGAATAAAACCAAGCCCGTTATACCCAAAAATCCACCAGATTGAGTAAGCCTCAAACAATAAAAAAGAGCTTAGACTTTCATCTAAACCCTTGATCATAAAATACTAAAATAAGGATTGCGGGCATGTGGATTTGACTAGAGCAAAAATCGATCAAACTAGCCGGCACCTCAACTATTAATACCGAAATTGGAATGCGCGATGAATAGCAACAACTTTATAGCCGACCTAGATTAGGCAAAACCCCGGCATAAATCAAGCGCTTCGTTTTCTTTGTTACGGAAATGATAAAGGGCGAATAAAATCGCCCTTTATCATGTTTATACCTATTGCACTTCAAATTACGGCATTAGCGTATGGAGGTATCGGGGTGTTCGGTCAAATTTTGTTCCCGGCAACTGCTGAGTTACAAGGATGTAATGAATGCAGAAAATGCATTAGGCCACGGATGGCGAGTATTAGGGCTGCGGGAGCAGTTGCCGAGGAGGATTTTTCTGCTGCCCTATCTCTCAGACTAGTTGTCGCCTAAAGCGCCTACTGTTGGTGCCCTAATACACAATCCATGGCGACCGCGAAGGCTTTGACAGCATGGATGCGGGCACAGAGCCTGCATGGACTAATTCACGGTGTCCTGTCGGGCGAGTGCCCCATACCTATCAAGCTAAACGCCACTCCTCACCGCAGCTAAATCGCTATTGGCTGTACCTGCGCTCAAACAAAGCGATGGGTTTCCGCTTCGCTGCTACGCATCCTACGGCTAAACAAAGCTACGGATCAGCCGATCCGCATACGCGGGAGTCCACTCAAAACACCGAATACACTCAGCAGCCACAAAATCACCGCGATGATCACCACAATGTTCAATATCTGCTTGATGCGCCCATCCATCGGAATATAACTGTTGACTAGCCACAACAACAGACCGACGACAACCAAGGCGACCACTACCGAAACCAATGCCCTCGGAAACATGCCCAAAATACCGAATATGCTCAGCAACCACAGCACCACCGCGAGGAGCACCACGATGTTCAGTATTTCCTTGATACGGCGCTCCATCGGTAAATAACTGTTGACTAGCCATAAAAGCACGCCAACGACGATCAGAACGACCACTAATGAAATAATGTCCATTGTTTTTCTCCTAAAAATTAAAAAATATTTCTTTCACACTTCAACATATCGAACAAGCAATTAGATATCTGTGACTATTTAGCGCATGTGGTCGGGTAGGTGTCGGGTATTGATTTATAAGGCTGTCTGCAACAGGACGTTGCAGTCAGAGCTTACAAGGACGTATTCACGCGTCCTTAGAAATCAATGCCCGACACCTTCTCATACATAATTTATGCTGAATAATTACAACTATCCTAACTCATTCCAACCCATTACAACCCAACACGACCCGCACCCGATGAACTTGCCCGTCATCCGTCAAGATAATGGAATTACCGCTTGACTGACGTTCGCCGTCCAACTCTATCTCGGCAATCCCGCGTGTTACGCCGTCCGGATTTTCCACGGCAATTTCGTAACGAGAATTTCCGTGCCGATAGACGAGGCTATAGCCGTGCCAAGTTCTGGGAATGCAAGGATCGAAACACAATTTATCGCTCCGGACTTGCAAGCCCAATATCCATTCCATGCCGGCACGGTAAAACCACCCAGCAGCCCCTGTGTACCAGGTCCAACCGCCACGCCGTACATGAGGCGACTCGGAATAAATATCCGCCGACAGCACATACGGCTCGACTTTATAGGCATAAACGCCGGTTCGTGTCGTTGTGCGCTTGATCGGATTCAGCATGCTCAATAGCTCCCCCGCTTGGTCGCCATCGCCAAGCATCGCATAGGCAATGACGGTCCAGATTGCCGCATGGGTATACTGCCCACCGTTCTCCCGTATTCCCGGCGGATAACTTTTGATATAACCCGGGTCCCGTTCGGTCTTGTCGAAAGGCGGGGTAAAAAGCAACACCAAATCGTCGCCGTAGCGAACCAAGTATTCCCGTACCGAACTCATCGCCCGTTGGGCTCGCTCGGTCTCGGCGAAACCTGAAATCACTCCCCAGCTTTGAGCGATCGAATCGATACGACATTCGTCGTTGGCCGCAGAGCCCAGCGGCGTACCGTCGTCGAAAAAAGCGCGTCGATACCATGCGCCGTCCCACCCTTCCGCTTCCACCGCAACCTTAAGTTGCTCAATATGGTCACGCCAGCGGACCGCGCGCTCTTGATCTCCCCGCGATTCCGCCAACGCCGCGAATTCGGGGAGCGTTGCAAGTAGGAACCACGCCATCCATACGCTCTCCCCTTTGCCCTGGTTGCCAACCCGATTCATACCGTCGTTCCAGTCACCGCTCCCCATTAAGGGCAATCCGTGTGAGCCGGTCTCCAGGCTTAGATCGAGCGCACGAGCGCAGTGTTCGAAAAGACTCGCTTGTTGCAATGACCGAGTGGGCTCGTAATAGAGATCGTCTTGTTCCGGCCCGAGCACAGGCCCCTCCAGAAACGGCACCTGCTCGTTAAGCACGTCGCTATCTCCGCTCACCTTGATGTAGTGAGAAACCGCATAAGGCAGCCAAACACGGTCGTCGGAAAAGCGTGTCCGAACGCCACGCCCTGAGGGTGGATGCCACCAATGCTGCACATCGCCTTCAGCAAACTGACGCGCCGCAGCACGTAACAAATGAGCGCGGGTTAGATCGGGTCTGCTGACAACAAAGGCCATACTGTCTTGCAATTGATCACGAAAGCCGAATGCCCCGCCCACCTGATAGAACCCGGCCCGAGCCCACATGCGGCAACTTAAGGATTGATACAATAGCCAGCCATTCAACAGCAGATCGAGCTCACGATCAGGCGTTTTTACTTGAACCTTATCGAGTACTTGCTCCCACGATTGTTTGACGCGAGTAAATGTAGTTTCCACCTTGGTTTCCCGATAGCGTCGGACCAAATCGCCGGCATGGGCACGATCATTTCCTTGTCCCAACAAGAATACAAGCTCGGCACTCCCGTTGGGTTCGAGTTCGATCATCGTCTGCAGCGCCGCGCAAGGATCCATTCCCGCGCCGACTCGGTTTTTCAGCGTATGGGTTGCCAACAAGCCAGCCGGAGCGTCAAGACTACCGTTGCGGCCAATGAATTCAGCACGATTACCAGTCCAACACGACTGTATCCCGGAAAAATCGGCGAAGGCTATCCGTTGGCCGAACTCGGCGTCCCAATGATTGAATGCGAACACTGCGCCCGTTTCAGTATCCAGTTCGGTAATGACATGAGGCGCAGTCATGGAACGTGAAGCGCCAAGCACCCATTCTACATAGGCCGCGACTGTCAACCGGCGGGTTCGCCCGGATTTATTTGTTAACCTCAATGAAGAAATTTTGATCGGATCGTCCGGACTCACGAATTGCAACAACTCGCTATGAATCCCATGCGAGGTATGCTCGAAACGGCTATAACCTTGGCCGTGGCGTATGACATAGCTCGCATTGTCGACCCTGATAGGCAAAGCGGTCGGGCTCCATAATTCATTCGTCTCATCGTCGCGTAGATAAAAGACTTCTCCGGGAGGATCGCTGACTGGGTCGTTCGACCAAGGCGTCAACAAGTTTTCCCGGCTGTTTCCGCACCACGTACACCCGCTGCCTAACTCCGAGACGATGAAACCGAATTCAGCATTGGCGATCACATTGACCCAGGGAGCCGGTGTCCACTGTCCTTTGTCGAGTACAATTACGTATTCGCGTCCATCTTCGGCAAAACCACCCAAACCATTGAAAAATTCAAGCTTAGGTATCGCAAAAATCGGCATATCGGTTTCGGGAGTCGTTAAGACTCTCGGTTCAACAAAATCGGCTGCGGGTCGAGTACGCCTCAACAATTGCTCCGCCAATGTCCCTCGATTGCTAACCAGCACCGCGCGAGCGACCGCTTGTAACAGATACTGTTCTTCCACCGTGAGCTGATCACCCCGTAGCACAAATATCGCCCCCCGGTTTCCATACTCACGATCAGACGAACGCGCCAGGTTATCCCGAACCAGGCCCTCCAGTAACGTCTGCAAATCATCGATGTAAGATGCTTTCTTTTCGTTCAAGATCACGATGTCAACGGTAAGGCCTTTCATGCGCCAGTATTCGTGAGCACGCAACAATTGTTCAACGAGGGTACGGTCTTCAAATGCTGTTATCCGCAACAATAAGATAGGTCTATCTCCCGAGATACCATGCCGCCATAATCCGGTGACGTTCATGTTATTCATTTGCATTAGCTTGCCTGCTGGTCGGAGCGATGGATCAGCATAAATCAGGCGGTTAGCTAAAAACTGAAACAACTCAGCCTCATCGGGCTTGGTACGCAAATGATGCAGTTGCACATGAGCGTGAGTCCACGCCAGAGCGGATACGCGATCCCACACAGCCATATTGTGATACTTGTCAGCCAAATCCTCCACCGCTTGGCGTGATTCGGCAATTAAGGTAGTCAATATGATATGCTCGGTTGCACCCGATTCAATGCGAATTCTGGTACGTAGACTGAATATCGGATCAAGAACGGCACCCACCGTATTGGTCAACGGCCGGTCATCCATCACCGCAACCGGATCCCGAAGCGTTTGCCCGCGTCCGACAAAACGCGCCCGATCCGTTTCATATTGAAGCCCATACCCGGTTCGGCCGTCAGCCAGCACATGGGCTGCCCAAATGTTAGGGTCGCCATCAGATCGTCGGCGCCGATGTGCAATCAGTGCTTGCACCTTAGGAAGGTATTCGGTCCGGACGAACAAATTGGAAAATACCGGATGCGCGATATCCGAAGGCATGGGTGCGAGCACCACCTCAGCATAAGAAGTGATTTCGATTTCACGTGCGTGCGGACCATCATTGGTCAAAGTCAAACGTCGGATTTCGGCATCGTCTTCCGGTGATACAAGGATCTCCAGAGTAGTAACCATGTTTCCGTCCGTGCGCGTGATACGGGCACGATCCTCAGCGAAAACCACATCGTAATGATCGGGGGGCTTTACTGTCGGTTGATAACCGGCGGACCAAACCTGACCGCTTGCAACATCACGCAGATAGAGATAACTACCCCAAGCATCCTTTGTTACGTCTTCGCGCCAACGCGTCACGGCCAGGTTCCGCCATACGCTGTAGCCCGAACCAGCCGCGGTGATCATGACCGCGTAACGGCCGTTGGACAAAAGATGCGCTGAAGGCACGGAAGACGTTGGCGATGGAATAAGGCGAACCGGTGGCTGCACG